>CAYZHI010000041.1:0-14802 GCA_964477335.1 uncultured Caldilineaceae bacterium
GGGTCGGCAAAAGTCGTACGGCTATAGCCAACACGGTCCGGCTGTTGAACTTGCCGGAGCAGGTCAAACAAAGTCTGGCCGACGGCACAATTTCCGAGGGCCATGGCCGGGCTTTACTCAGCTTGAAAAGAGAACGTGACCAACTCAAGGCGCTTCAGCTTATTATTAGCCGCAACCTAAATGTCAGGCAGACTGAAACCCTGGTAAAACAACTTCAGCAAAATCAGCAAACGCCGCCAAAAACTAAATCCAGCCACCTAACCGCCTACGACCGGCAATTGTTGGCCAGATTCGAGTCAAAATTGGGGACTCGAGTAGAGCTGAAACGCAGCGAAGGCGACGCCGGCAAGATCACCATTCATTTCTATTCCGCAGAGGAGCTACAGGCCATCTTTGAGGCAATTTTGGGCGATGAGGAGTTATAGGGTTAGAACATCAGCTCAGGGAATGGGATTTTGAGCAGGATGAGACTGACGAGGATGGTAGACACCAGGCTGGTTACCACTTTGCAGGTTACTGCGGTCGGATTGAGCCGGGCCTGACCTGTATAGATCAGATAAGCCAATCTGGGCCCAAACAATAAGGGGGCGATCAATCCAAAGCCGCTAAAGATTGCGAAAGTTGCCCCCACCCGTTCAAATGCGCCAAGCACTCGATCGGATATCTCAATGCCAACCGTTTGGTTGACCTGGCGTCCCTGAAAAGCCCAAACTGCCACGGTTATCTCAACCTCCAGGATCGGCACAACGCCTACTAAAATTGCCAGCCCGCTCAAGTAAGCGATCCAACAATACTCGTTGGGTGCATTCTCACTAAAAAGCAACGACAGATCAGCCAATTGCCAGCCGGTTGCGGCCCAGGCTATCAGCCCGATGAGCAGGATATGGGCAACTTGATCCAGCAGGAGCAGCAAAAGCCCCTTGCCATTGGTATTGTCGGTAAAAACAAAGGTTCTGAACTGATCGATAAATAGATGGCCCAGGTAAAGAACAATGATCCAGACCCACCAGACCGGAAACAAGGCCCACACCAGGATGGCTGTTACCAATGTCACCACCCCTACATGGATGAGCAGTCCCGGCCAGCCGTTGCGTTTGGCTATAACCAGCCAGTAGGGTTGCAGGACAAAATCACCCAGTAGATGGCCCAGGATCAGCCGCAAAAAAAAGGACATCGCCATAGTTATTGGGCTTCGGCCTCGCCCCGCAAGTTTTCCGAAAGCGGCACAATCAGAATCACGGTTGTCCCTTCCCCCAGGCCGGACTGGATCTTGAGGCGTCCGTGGACCATTTCAGTGCGTTCCTGCATATTGATCAGTCCCAAGCTACCCTGTTCCTCGTAACGCGCCTTCACTCGTTGCAGATCAAACCCTACGCCGTCATCTTTGATTATGAACGTCAGCAAGTCCTGACTGTAATTGGCTTGCGCAATCAGATCAATCCGGGAGGCATTGGCGTACTTTTTGGCATTATTAATCGCTTCCTGGATAATCGAGAAGATCGCCATCTCGGCTGTTGTTGACAGCCGGTCAAATTCATTTTGGATGGTGAGGACCACGTTGAGATCCTCGGTGTCGTTCAGCCGCTCACAATAGAGTTCCAACGCCGGCAGCAACCCCTGCGTTTCCAGAATAACGGGGCGCAAATCAAAAAGCAAAGTTCTGAGTTGCTTGAGGGTTTTATTGGCGACATCAAGATTTTCATTGATTTCGGTAATAGCCAGCTCTGGAGAATGGGTTATTAACTGTTTGGTAAAGCCCAGGCTCATCACCATCGAGGCGACCAGTTGGGTCGGGCCGTCGTGCAGGTCGCGGGCCAACCGTTTGCGGACTTCGTCCTCAACTACCAGCAAGTGATCACGCTCGGCTTTGAGGCTCTCGTAGAGGCGAGCATTCTCAATGGCAACCGCCGACTGGTTGGCAAAGGTTGTCAGCAACTGCCGGTCCAGGGCATTAAAGTAACGACCTGGCACGTTATGCATAACTTGCAGCACCCCAATCAAATTGTTACGTGAGATCATCGGCGCGCACAACAACGAGGTGGGCTTATAACCAAACGAACTGGCAATGCTTTCGTAATAGCGGTTATCTTGACTAACATCGTCAACGATGAGCGGCTGGCGATGGGTGGCTACCCAGCCGGCGATACCCTTATCGCGACTCATGCGCACTCCTTTGAGATTCTCGCCGCCGCCGCCCTCAATGACGGCAAAAACCAGCTCTTCGGTGAGTTCATCCAGCAGCAATAGGGAGCCGGCGGACGCAGTCATAACCTCAACGGCCTTGGCCAGAATTTTGTGCAGCAGCGGTTCCAGGTTCAGTTCCAGGGTTAGCGAACTGGCCACCTCGTGAACTACCTGCAGGGCGGCAATTCTCTGCTGCGCCTCCTCGAAGTTGGCTTTTACTTTTTCTATCTCTTGTTTTAGTTCTTCGACGTCCATTACTGCTGCCGTGGTTTTTTTCAAAACAGCACCTTGTTCGTTTCGGCCCGATAACCTGAGCGCGTTACTGCATGTCTTCAACAGCACGTTGATAGAAAGTATTCCAGACAGCTGTGATAGTTAGCCGTCAAAACCGTTAGGTGTGAATTAAGTTTTTAATCAGGGGAAGCTGTTGTTCGGTGGCGTCGATGCCCAGCTGGATAAGTTCTTCGGCCTTATCATAATCCATAGCTGTAAAGATTTCTACCTTTGGCCTGATCAGCACATCTACCGGGCTCATGCGGGTTTTGATGATTTCACGTTCCATTATGGCCATCATATTACTTAGAACGCCCAAGAAGTTCGGGTCTTTATGGCGCTGAGCCGCCGCCTGTCCCCTGGCTCGTTCTTCTTCTATGGATGGGATAACGCTGGAGGCGATAATAATATTGGCCCCCTTTTCGGCCAGTATACTGGCCGGCACCGGGTTGACCGCGCCGCCGTCGATCAGGTAATGGTGGCCAAGCCGGTACGGTGAGAATATGCCAATGATGCCAATACTGGCCCTGACTGCTTCGGCCAGAGGACCCTCTTCAAAGACCACCTCTTCACCGGAGAGTACATCAGCCGCCACCACGTAAAAGGGTATCCTTGTGTCGGCAAAGGTGGCGTAGTCAAAGTTTTTGGCCAGATATTTTAATGTAGCGTTGCCTTTGATCATCCCGTCCCAGGGTAGCTTGACTTTGAGATCCCATAAACCGCTCTTGAGTTTAATGAGTTTGATCAGATTCCGGGCAAAATCGCCTATCTGGTCGGGAGAACGGCCACAAACAAATAATCCGCCAAACAGCGAGCCGGCGCTGGTGCCGGCGACCATATCAATGGGAATATTGGCGGCCTGCAAAGCTTTGAGCACGCCAATATGGGCAATGCCGCGGGCCCCCCCACTCGACAGAGCCAGCCCGACCACCCGATGGGTTAGCTTGCGCGCCGTTCGCCCAATTTCTTCTGCGCTCCCGTCACAGTAAAAAATTGGCCCCCGCGATGTCACCTTGATCCAATCCAGGGCAAGCGCGGCATAAAGCACGGTTGCTTCGGCCAGGCGCACCGCTTTTTCACTCACGTCGCTATAATCAGGCGGCAGGGCCATCAACACCCAGTCATAACCATCGACCAAAATACTTACCGTCTCAACCAACGTTTCACTGGACAAGTTGGCCATAGCGGCCAGTATGACCAGATCTTCGTGCTGAAAATCGGGACCAGCCCGCCCAGCCAGATCCCGTCCCGTGGTGTCGAGCAGGGCAACCTTTTGGCCGGTGATATCGAAGATAGCTTTGGCCAAAGGCCAGACCTCATCGCCAAACACGGCCACCAGGCGGTAGCCAGGCCGTTTCTTGATATCGGTCAGGGTATCGCTCAGGCGACGGCTCAATTCGCGGGTTATTTGCAGGGCAATCTCGGGATGGTCGGCCAGCAGCTCATCCATGTCGGCCTTGCGCAGCATCCACAGGTCGGCGTCGATCAAAACCGTAACTGTAGCCGAACGCCGCTGATTGAGCAAGAGCGCCATCTCGCCAAAAAAGTTACCCGGCCCCAGATAGTTGATGACTCGCTCTTGCTGGCTATCGCCCGTATTGACCGATACTTTTACCTGGCCAGACTCGATCAGATACATTGAGTCTCCCAGGCTATTCTCGACAAAAACAACCTGGCCTTGCTCAAAGTGAACCTGCTTTAAACGAGCCGAGATAGCCGATAGCGCCTGCCGGGGCAAACTTCTGAAGAATGGAATCCGCAGCAGGCTTTCTTCAATTTGAGGTTGGGTAGATAATTGGCCCATGTTGGATTTTGGTTCACCGGAAAAGTGTCAAAACTAAAAAAAATTATATCATATTCTCAAGATTCCTATCAATGGTACATAAGGTTTAAGATTGCGCCGGCGCTGGCAATCCTATGAAATTCTCTGCCATCGTTGTTTTTTGACCGGATCATTTATCTTGGCTAAATTTTTGTTGCCAACGATCTCAAGCTCTGATATAATTTTATAAATAACTTAACATATTCCAAGCAAACAGAGCCAATATGCCAGATCGAACTCGACCGACCTCGCCGGCAGACAAATTAGAATATGCCATTCACCTGGCCAAATCCGGGCGCAAGCTCGAGGCCCGCGACCTACTGCGCCGAGTCGTTGCCCTGCAGCCGGTCAACCAGGCCGCCTGGTTATGGTTATCGGCCCTGGCCACCAATAAAAGCGAGGCCGAGGCGGCTCTGGCCCAGGCTCGCCGGATCAACCCCAATCACCCCAGCCTGGCTCGGGCCGAACAGTGGTTGGCCAATCATTTTGCCCAACAACCGCCCACCAGCCCGACACCTCCACCTCCACCAGCTTCGCCCCCCCCCCACCATAGCTGGAACCCTTTTGGTTTGTCCAATCAGCTCGGTTTGGGATTGGTCATTGCCGCCATCTTGCTGGGTATGGTCGTAATGGTGGTGGGTTTAGGCTTTCAAATCAATGCAGTGGCCAAAACCGATACAGTCGCGCCGGCCCAATCAGCCGCTCTGACCCAACTCGAAGCTTATGGTCCCACCCTGGCGTCAGCCCGAGCTGCCCAGAACTGGAGCCAGGTCATTGCCATTTTGGAGCCGCTCCACCGGGCTGAACCGGCCGTCGAGCCAGTGGCCAAGCAGCTTTCTTATGCCTACCTGCACAAGGGTTTGACTTTACGGCGGAAAGGGTATATTGCCGAAGCACAGTCATTCTTTGAGCAAGCCCTGGCGATTAACCCAAACCGTCCCCAGGCTCAGCACGAGCTGCAATTAGCCAGCGATTACTTGCAGGGCGCCGAACATTATCAGGCCGGCCAATGGCCCGATGCTATCGCCAGCCTCACCGCCGTATGGCAGGTTGACCCTACCTACGGCCACGTTAAAGATTTACTCTACAGCGCTACCTATAACCACGGCCTGGCCTTACGGGCAGCCAACGAATTGCTCGACGCCAGTCAGGCTTTTGAAGCCGCTATTGCGCTGCGCCCTGACTTGGCCGAGCCTCGATTGCAACTGGCCGAGCTGGAGTTTGCCTTGACCCCCGCCACCCCCCCCGATATTCCCCTCAAAACCCCGGCGGCCAAAGACCAGTTGATCGTCGTCGGCATTGCCGAGCAGCGGATGCTCGTCTTTGAGAAAGGGGAGCTGGTATTTGATTTTGTCGTCTCTACCGGTGAGCCGGGCCGGGATACGGCCATCGGCGAGTTCGAGATTCTGGATAAAATTGATGTAGCCTATGCCAGCACCTGGAATCTGGATATGCCCTATTGGATGGGCATCTACTGGTCCGGCCCGCTGGAGAACGGCATCCACGCCCTGCCGATTGTCAAACATACCGGCTACAAACTGTGGGACGGTTACTTGGGCCAGCGCGTTTCCTACGGCTGCGTCATCCTCAGCGACCAGGACGCCGCCACCCTGTTCGACTGGGCTGAAATTGGGGCTAAAGTGAAGATTGCGCCCAGTTTGGCCAGTTGGCTGCCTGGTCAGTAATATTACCCTGCCGATAGCTATAGACAAGATGGCAACGATAACCAACGATCAGTCCGTTACGGGTCAAATGGGCTCGCTGCTGCGGGAGTGGGAACAAAAGTCCGACCGGCGGGCGATCTTCCTCAACTGTTATCTACTGATGACCCAGAATATGCTGGCGGCCATTGATAACGGTGAATTCAATGACCCGGCCTGGATGCGCACCTTCCTGCATCGTTTTGCCGATTATTACTTTGAGGCTTTGCAGGCATATGAAGCGGCTAACCCGCTGACCCCGATGATCTGGCGGCTGGCTCACAACGCCGCCCGTGAGCCGGAGACCATGGTGCTGCAAAATCTATTCCTGGGGGTCAATGCCCACATCAATTATGATTTGGTGCTGACCCTGGTGGATATGCTTGAGGCGGAGTGGCCGCAGCTTTCGGAACAGCAACGCCAACTGCGTTACGGGGATCACTGCCACGTGAACGAGATCATCAGCCAAACAGTTGACCTGGTTCAGGATACGGTGGTGGAGCGGTATACGCCGTTAATGGATATCATCGATAAAATGCTGGGGCCGCTCGATGAGCAACTTACGGCTTATCTGATTAGCCAATGGCGCACCGAGGTTTGGGACGAAGCCGTACGGTTGCTTGAAACGCCGTCCCCGTCTGAACGGGAGCAACTACGGATACAACTTGAGGCGGCCGCGCTCAAGCGGGCCGAGCGGATTCTGCTTGGCAAACAGGTTTTGTAAATACAACCGGCCCGGTCGACTCTACAGCCAGGCGTTTATTGAGCCGGCTCGATGCCGGTGACCGTGTTAAAAGTATTGACCTGCAACTGCCAGCGGCCACCGGGCTGGCATTGAGCAAATAAGGCCGCGTCATCGGTGGCATAGGTGTAGGTATCCTGCTCGGTGCGGAAGGTGAATTCGTAACTTTCGTCACGCGCACCCGCCCGTTGATTGGCCCGAAGCGTTGGCTCCGGCCAACGTGGCGGGTCATCGTTACCCCGCAATACGGCCTTATCAACCACCTGCCACTCCTCGATCGTATACTCGCACAACTCGGCGTAAACCGGCACCTCCTCGGTGATTTCCTCGGTGGTGCAATCCTGAACCACCTCTCCGTAACCACTGCCGGTATCAACAGTGTAGGGCGTCCCACAAATCTCCCGCGTTTGGCCGGTGGATTGAGTTTCGGTGTGGTGAACCGCCTGACGGCAGCGGCCGGCCACCAACCCGGCCGGAATCTCATCACGCCAGGCCTCCCGGATTACCGGCCTCAACTCCTCGATGGCTACTGCGCGAGTCCAGGCGCAACCCTGCACCTGGGCGTTGGTCGCCTCGGTTCGATTGGCCAGCAGGAAAAAAGTAGTGCAGCCGCCACAAATGAGTAGGAGCAGCACAACCCCGATGATAATGGCCAGCCGGCTGACCTTGGGTTGAGTGGCGCTGACCGGCGGTGGAGGCGTTTCCGCTTTGGGTTGGGTCAGGCCAGCCCCACATTGGACACATTTGGCCGCGTCAGCTTCATTCTCAGCGCTGCAGGCCGGACAGGTGATCTTGGCGGCCGGTTTGTCGCGGTGTGCGCCCAATACCTGGCCACTGGCCCGGGCCTCGCCTTCAGTCAGAGAGGCGCCACACTGGCTGCAAATTTCGGCATCGGCCGGATTGCGCGCCCCACAGTAATGGCAGTGGATATCGGGACCAACTCTGGCTTTGGCAATTTCGGCCTCATCCTGGATTAATTTTTCCTCAGCCGGCTGCTCAAATTTAACATCGTCGGGTTGGGGCAGGCCACAACTGGAGCAGACTTTCTGCGGACCGGGATTTCTGGTGTTGCAATTGGGACAGGTCCAGACTAAGTGAACGTAACCAAGCGATTTTTTGGTCATTTGAGGTCACCTCGGGGAACATTTCCATTTTTTCCGAGCCAGGCTACACCTGGTCAAGAACTTGACTCAACTCTACTTTTGTCCCGTCTTCGGCCATAGTTAACTGTCCGGAGTAACGTTTGGCAAAGATTTTGGCCACTTTCTCGGGGGTTTGGCTATATTCAAAGCCAATGTGGCTGAGCAACAGGCGAGGAATTTGGGTGACTTCGGCAAATTCGGCAATCTCCTCAGGCTGAGGATGGGCCAATTCGTGGATCAGCAGGTCGCAGTTAGCGACGTAAGGGGCCAGATCGTTTGGCGAAGCGACGTCGCCGCCGTAGACCAGCCGCCAGCCTGGCCCGTTGATAACCATTCCACACGCAATTGCCTTGTTGCCGAAACGGCCCTTAAATTTAGGATGCTCCAGGTGTTTGGTTCTAAAATATTCAACCTGAATCAGCCCCTCTTTATAACGCTTCTTGGCCTTGATATTGATAATTTTCAAACGGTACTTGAGTTCTTCTGGCAAAATAAATGAGTCAACCAACAAGCGCCGGGTTTTGCCACGGGTGCCAGCCGGCCCGTAAAGGGTTAGCAGGCCGGGGCGATGCAGAAGATTATTTTGGGTCAGGAACAGGCCCAGGCCGGCCACGTGGTCCATATGCCAGTGGCTCAAAAAAACGGCCTGTACGTCAACCGGGTCATAACCGTAGCGATACAACAGAGAACTGACCGGCGCGCCGCAATCTAGCAAATAGAGCTTACCGGCCACAGTCAGGGCATAGGCCGAAGCGAAACGTCGCCCGTTGGGCAAACCATCGGAAGATCCTAGAACCAGCAACTCATCAGGCATTGTCCGCCCCTTTCCAGTTCGTGTCTGCCAACCGCCGGTTAGCCTCCGCCGCAGGCCGCCACATTCTGCTGGTGGGTTTCATAATCGGTGGCAAAGAGATGCTGGCCGTCACCGCCGCAACCCATAAAAAAGAGATAGGTGGTCTGCTCCGGCTGGAGAGCCGCCATAATTGACGAAGCGCCGGGGTTAGCAATAGGGCCAGGCGGCAAACCGTAGTTGAGATAAGTATTGTAAGGCGAGTTAACCAGCGAATATTCTTCCAGGGTGACCGGCGTCTTCCACCACTGGCCGGTATCGGTCTGGTAGCCCATGGCGTACTGCACGGTCGGGTCGGCCTGCAACGGCATCCCTTGGGCCAACCGGTTGAAATAGACGCTGGCAATGGTGGGGCGTTCCAGGGGAATAACTGCTTCCCGCTCGATAATCGAGGCGATGGTCAAAATATCGTAAAAGGAATAACCCCGGGCGGCGGCTAAATCCAGGACATTGCCCGGCAATTTGGCCGCCATATTATCCAGCATCCGGCTAATCAGGTCCTCCGGCGTGGCGTTAATCGGCAGGCGATACGTATCGGGGAAGAGATAGCCTTCGTAAGATGCGCCGGCCGGCCGGCCGGTTAGCAAGGGGTGCTCCACACCGCTACCCTGCCGCACCGTGGCCAAAAAGAGAGCGCCATCCATAATTCCTTCCCGGCTGAGCAGTTCGGCAATTTGCTCGGCTCGCCAACCTTCGGGAATGGTCACAATAACTTCCTCAAAACTGGCTTTCTGCAGCACCTCGGCGATTTCACGCATATTCATGTTGCGCCGCAGCTGGTAATCCCCAGCCTCCAATGAAGCATCCAGGCCGTTGTAGCGTAGAAATAGCCGGAACAGGTCGGGGTTGGTAATAAAGCCCTGCTCGACCAGTTTGTTGGAGATAGAAACCGCAGTTTCACCGATCTCAACCGTAAATGGCACCGGCGACGGGTCGTCGGAAACAGGCGTATTGATGGCATCCGCCTGAAGTTGCAGGTAGAAACTAAGCAGAAATTCTTCAATATTTTGCGGCGAACGCACCACCGCCGCATTGCCCAGGGAGATGGAGGCCGCGGCTTCGTCACTCTGGCTGGAAAAGGCCCAATAACCGGCCCCCAAAATCACCACAATCGCCCCAATGGCAACGACAAAAATGGTTAAACGAAAGATCGTTCTCAGAACAACCATGCCTACTCCTTATTCATAGTTGTCACTATTATAGCAGCCGAACAGCTACTGGCGAACTACCAGATTCATGTCAGGTTCCCAGCACTCGCAAGCCTCACGCAACTCGTCACCTTTTTTCAGTATCCCTTCGTAAGGCACCAGACTGGGCTGCACTTCCCAGCCGGACAGGACCATCGGCACCGGGCCGCCGGCCTCGAGCCACTCGCCATTGTAGCGCCGGGCCAGGTGCACGTGGCTGGAATTAGACAGCCCGCCCTCGCAGGAGGCGTAGCCCAGAACATCACCCTCTTTGACCGGCTGGCCAGGTTGCACCGGATTTTCTGAGTCTAGCGCCAGGTGCATATAGAACAGTCCCCACCCGGTCTGAATATGGCCGTCGCCGTCCAGGTCAAGCTGGATTTCGCCCTGCCGAGCCGACACAATCAGCCCGTTGGCCGCCGCCGTGACCGGCACAGCCGAGTAAAAACAGTTACCCAAGACATCAGGCGGGCCAAAATCGATGGCTGCCCAGGCGCTGCCGTGGGCGTAGGCGGGGTGGGGTCCGCCGGTAAAGTAAAAACCTGTCCCTTCAGTCCAGGGCAAGGTCAACTCGGGTTGAACCAGGGTTACCGGCACCACCGGCTCAACGGTGAACTGCAAGGGGTCGCCAAAAAGCGCCTGATAGTCAGCCATAAAACCATTCGGGCCCAACTCTTGCTGCCAGCTTTCCCAACTGGAATGAAGCGCCAGGATATTCTGAACGCCGACCGTGCCGGCGTTCAAGCCCTGAGGTGTAACCGCCCGGCTGCCGTCGGGTAGCTCAAACACCCAAAAACCATCCCGTTTGTAGCCGTAGTAACCGTCATTGACCCGATTGGCCGTAAAGGCCAGGGCCAGGTAGAAGTCGCCGCCGCGGGGATTGTGTCGCCCTAGAGGCTGGTTGATTAATTCAGCCGGCGGCTGCGGGTTAGTTACCCAACCGCCATAATGCTCCAACAAGGCCAGCAGCAGCCGCGGCCCCACGCTGAATTGTTCTGCTACCAGGGCCACCACTTCAACGCCGCTCATCTCCTGCCCATTGACGTATTGGCGGTAGGTTGACAAATAGCCGCCCTTACTGTTGACAAATGCGGCAAGGTCAAAATCCAGATAAGCCGGGCTGTAGACAACTTCGCTATCCGGCAGCAGTAGCTGCCTGGGCGACTGCCGGTCGGTTTGAAGCGGCACCCGCAGCGACTGTTCGGTGTGGATAATGGCTGATGGGCCAGCTAAATCATTGAGATCGACCAATTGCTCGATGGTGGTATCATAATACATGGCGATATAACTTAATGTTTCACCCTCGGTAACGGTATGGTAAGTGAATGGCGGACCATTTGGGGTTGGAATGGGTAGGGGGGGGATCAACGGGGTTGGCGTCGGGGCCGGCAGGGGGGTAGGGGGCAGCACTCTCGTTGAGACAAGCTGCACTGCGACTGGCGTTTCAGGTCTGGCGGTCACCGCCGGGCCGAGTTGGCTTGAGGGTGGCGTAAAGTCCTCTACGGCCGGTGTAGAGCCACAACCCGTTACAAAAATGAGGAAACCGCTCATAACTCCAGCGGCTAACTTACATGATCCTGCTTTCATTGTAGAGATGCAGCCTGTTGAACGGATGATCTGTCCACTGTTAACAATCAACCAAGTATATCACGGAGTTGGGGGAAGGCAAAATGGTTATTTCTGGCAGCAATCCGGCTGTTGGCCTGGCTTTTTTTGCTGGCGCTGCTGCAACGGGTGACCAAATAATAATATCGAGACGTTGGCGGCAACGCCTCGACATTATTAGAAAGTAAGCCTACCCGTGGGGTTTGAAAATTTAGCTTTGCTGGGCCGTGCGGCGCTGGTGGGCGGCAAACTCCGGCGCTTCTTTGAGGGTGGTGCCCAGGATGCCCCAGGAACGTCGAAAAGCCTCCAGCCCGACCCGTTCCAACTGGGCCGCGTCTTGGCCTACAGTGGGAAAACCCTGCTCATCAGGGCTGAGCTGTTCCCAATTGCGAAAGAGGCGGCCCCACTCGCTGTTGAGGACGGCGTCCATCTTCTTTTTAGCCAGCACCGGATACCAGAAACTATCGTGGTAGAGCACGCTGGCCAGGTAAGACCAGGGCGCCAGGACCGTTTTAAGCGACCACTCAACCGGTTTTTTGAGCGGGCCCCAGTAGATCAGGTGCTGCATTCGTGAGGCAAAGGTCATTTGCTGGAAAGGCCCGGCGAAGCGCCAGTTTTGTTTGGCCGCGTCCAGATCGCCCACAATCTCGATCTGGCGGGGATCGCCGCAGCCCAAACCCAACTCGTGGGCCAGGCGGATGTACTTGATCGACAGCGGGTCAAAGCCCATCAATTTGGCGGCGATAGCATCGATGGCCACCTGGTCGGCGCTGGCCAGGATCACATTTTTGACGTGCGGAGTCATACAGCGCGGGCCGGGACCATCGCCGGCAAAAGTGCCATCCATCACCGCAAACACGCCGCGGTGAATCTGCTTTTGGATCATCAGCAGGTCGACCAGCGTTTCGTGGATGACCGGGTGGGTCCAGTGGCGTCGCTCGTTGAGCAGGCCGCCAAAGGCGTTCTTCATCGCCCCGGTGGTGGTGGTGAAGACGTGGGTTTTGATGGTGGGCAGGTGGATGATATTTTCGCCGATGAAACGTTTGGGAATAAAGAAACCGTCCTTGTAGACCTCGTTGAGGCAGAGGAATTTGTCGGCCAGATCGCCCACGGCGTCACGAATGTGAATCCACTCCTCGCCTTCGTACAGGTGGATGTTACGCAGGCCATGCGCCTCGACCACGTTGAGCTGCTTGTTTTCACGCTCACCCAGGTGGGCATCGATGACCACGGTGCGGTTATGGCAGGCGTGAATTAAATTGGGATCGTAACCGTCCTGCTTCATCGCCCGGATGACGCCCTCGAGCTGCCAGGGCGTGGTCGAACTGCCGGGGAAAAAGAAATGCCAGGAGATGTTGACCTTCAGGGCGGTGTCGGCTTCTTTGCCGATTACATTCTGATAACCGGCCAGGTTCAACAGCCGGTGATAATCGGCCAGCACAGTGCGCGGCGAGGTTTGTAAGATAGCAACTTGACTTTGGCTCATAAGCTTTTCCTTCCTGTTGTTAACGACAAAGGGTAATTATATCGCCCGGACAGCCTGATGGCAATTTGTAATTGCCTTGACAAGGGTTGCTACTCAGCCCCATGTCATTTTGAGGCCGTAGGCCGAGAAATCCCTGAGTAGGCTGATTCAAATTCAAGGCTGCTTGGCATACTCGCCTCGCTTTTTACCAGATGCCAAGCTTTATGGCAAAGGTTTCAGGGATTTCTCGCCGTCTGCGACGGCTCGAAATGACATGCCTGAGTAGTAACTGGGAAGGCTAAATTTAACACCAGCCTCAAATTTTAGTTTACTGACGGTAGTTCAGGTGAAAGGTTAGACCATCGGCCGAGGTGGTCAGGTTGACCAGGCTGAAATCGGGCGGGAGTTGGCCGGTGATGGTCTGGCCCAGCAGCGCGCCGAGTTCGACCAGCTCCGGCGGCAGCCAGCCGGCCGGAATTTTGAGAAAGCCGATTTTGAGCCAGTGGAGCTGGCTGACCACCGTTGCTCCCTGACTTTCCAGGGTTAAGCCCAACTGGACCACCGGCTTTATGCCGCCGATCTCAACCGGCATAGTCACGGCCAACTGGCCGCCCGGCTCAAAATCAACCAGCGCCGGCTCCGCCAGGGTCTGGGTCGCCAGCCGGCTGACCGCCTGCTCCGACAGAAACAGGCTAACCTCGGCCGGAGCGGTGACCGGCTCGGCCAGGAGGGGGGAGACCGCCTGAGCCGCAATCAACAGCGTGATGATTACGGCTACCAGCAAGCCCAGCAGTCCCCCCACAAGCAAACCAAAACAGCCAATTTGAGAACGACTCATGGAGTAAGCCGGGCCTCCAACCAAAATCTGGTCTCGTCAGTGCCCAGGCCGGTTGGAATAAGGGGCAGATTCAGGGCCGCCGACAGCTCTGTTAGGGCCTGGTTGATGTCGTGGTGGATAGCGGGCAGGTTGTCGTTAAAAAAGTTGGCCAGTTCCGGCGGCAGGTCGAGGCCAAACACCTGGGTCTCGACCAACTGCACGGCCAGGGCCTGGTTGACCAGTTGCAGTTCAACCAGGCCGGTCAACTGGACCGGCAGCGTTGTCCCCAAAACAGAGACGGCCGTATCGAGCTGGAGGCTGAACCGGTTGTCCGGCCGGATATCGACGCTGACGGCCTCGGCGGTGGAGTCTTGAATGGTCCGGCCGAGGAAGGTTTCGTTGAGGGTCAGGCGCAGGTCGGGCCTGCCAGGGGCAGGGGCGGCGGTGGTCGCGGCGGGGACGGCGGTGAGCAAGGCCCAGCCCAATGACAGCAGCACGAGCAGCAGGCCGCCGCCAACCAGTCCCAAAATCAGGCCGCCGGCGCAGCCCAGCAGCCCGGTTCCAATTGAGTTGCCATTATCAGAGGGTTGAGTGTGCATTTCCAGATCGTAAAATAGTTTCCAGGCTCGTGAAGCGTGACGAATTTACGCCGAAAGTCTTCACGTATCAGGTATCACATTGGTCAAGCGTTTGAGTCTGAACGAGATGGATATTTTATCAGAAGAGCGGCTGTAATCCCAATCAGTTCCTTACCTCTACGTCGCCCAGTCTAAAGACACTACTTCCATCAGGCCGAGTCAGCCGCTCCAGCGTGCGGGGATCATAAAGCCCAACGTGCAGGGTATAAACGCCGGCCGGTAAATCATCGGGCAAGATTAGGGTATGACTATCAAGTTGTGGTTCGTTCAGCGACCAGGTCGACGTGGGGACCGGGGTGAGCCAGGTGGGGGTGGCGTCGCTTTGGGCAGCCAGGCGGCCATCGCCCAGGCGTTCGGATCGCCCTCGAACTGGTTGA
>CAYZHI010000042.1:0-14773 GCA_964477335.1 uncultured Caldilineaceae bacterium
CCTTCAAAACCAAACAGGCCGTAACCCCGCCAGCGAGCTACACGGGCCGTATCACCCTCGATCAAAAGAATACAGGCTGCATCAAGCGAGACTACCCGACTGACCTGCTCGATAATGTGGTCAAGAACTTCATCATAGTTGAGCATAGGAATGAGTGGCTCACTTCACTGCTTCAGCTAAAAGTTCCAGCGGCAAAGGATGAATCGGTGGACGGGCGGTATAGCTGCCCACGGCTGCTATTGCCCGACCAGTCAGCCGAGCCACTTGAGCCGCCACCAACAAACCGCACATACGTCCCTGGCAATCACCCATACCGGTTCGAGTTAGCCCCTTCACCGCCGAAGCCGTGTCTGCCCCCAGGGCGACGGCCGCCTTGACTTCAGCCAATTTTATCACCTCGCACCGGCAAATCACCGTCTCATCATCCGGCAATTCAGCCAGGCCAGGTCCGGGCGTAAACAGATGACCATACAATTGCTGAAACTTTTGCTCACGGGTTACCTGTTTCAACTCAGGGCTTAACCGCTCGGCCAATTGGGTGGCCGGCAACTGGCCGTCTCTAATTTGGTGGGCCGCGGCCAGTCCGGCCAGGCGCCCTTCTCGCTGCGCCAGCGGCGCCCCCCCGATCCCGGCTCCATCACCCACCGCATACAGATGGGGCACGCTGGTCTGTTTGAACCGGTCGCGCACGGGCACCCAGCCGCCCAGTTCCGGCCGGAAGACGTGCTCAGCCCCGGCTAAACGACTCAACTCTGTGGCCGGCACTAACCCATACCCGACACAGATGGTATCGCAGGCGATGGTCTGTTCGGTGCCGGCGATAGGCCGCCAGGCCGAGTCCAGTTTGGCGATGACCGCCCCGGTCACACCGCCAGCCGGCGTCCCCACGGCTCTAACCAGACCCCAGCCCAAGCGATAGGGTACATTGGCCTGCCACAACGTTCGGGCGTAGGTAAAGCCCTCGGCCAGGCGAGCCGCCTGCCCCCACATCGACCATGCCTGGCTCAATCCGGCCTTGAACAGATGGGAATTGCCCTCCAACACCGCGGCTACGTCGGCGCCCCCCCAGACCAGCCCGGCCGCGACCGCCAGTTGCAACGGGCCAGCGCCGGCCAACAAGATGCGTTGGCCCGGTAGCAGGCGCTGGTGTTTGAGCATCGTTTGAGCCGCGCCGGCGGTCATCACCCCGGGTAGGGTCCACCCCGGAAAAGCAACCGGCCGATCATAAGCCCCGGTAGCCAGAATTACGGCCCGGGCTTGCAGAGTGGTGGGCGCCTGTGGACCTGACAGAGTGAGCAAATTGTCTTCAAAAATTCCCCAGACCAGCGTCTCGGTCAGCAGTTTGATATTGGGCTGAGCCAGCCGGGCCAACAGCGCCGCACCTTCCTGCTGGTGGGTTGTGGTCGCGGTTGCGCTGAATTGCGCCGGCAACTGCTTGAAATATTGTCCCCCGGGCCGGTGGTAGCTATCGATCAGATAGACCTCCATACCCAACTCAGCCGCCGCCAGGGCCGCGCTCAAGCCGGCCGGTCCGGCGCCAATGACCGCCACATCAGTCTGAACGGTCACAGCAACACCTCCGGCCGGGTGAGAATGTGCATATTTTCCACCACGGGCGTCAGACAGGCGCGCTGCAGGCAGCCATCTATTAAAACGGTACAACCATAGCACACGCCCATCCCACAGAAGAAACCCGGCTGTGGCTCGGTCACCGGCCGGGTGGAGTAATGATAACCCTGGCGACCGCTGGCCAGCAACGCAGTAGCCACGGTTTCACCCTGGTAGACTGTCACAGCCCGGCCATCCACCAACACAGTGATGGCTTTACCCCGTTCAACGGCAGGCAACATAGGGTGAGACCGGTCAATCCGCCTCGATGCCATTGTTTGTCCCTTCATCCTCCAATGAAGCGCCAGTTACCTGGCCTTTGACTTACAACTGTAAGAGTCGCCGTATATTGCCGCCCAAAACCAGTTCAAGCTGGTCGCTGCTCAGGCCGGAATCCTTGAGTTCAGCCAGCAGTCGGGTAAAGCCGGGCGTCCGGCTCCGCCGTGGATAGAGCAGCAGGGGATAATCCGAACCGTACAGAATTTTCTCGGCCCCAATGATGCCAACGACCGCTGGGTAAACCTCCGGTCGATAGAGCAGGGGCACGGCGGCGGTGTCATAGTAAACGTTTTGCATAATCTTCTTGATGGTCCGGTTCAGTTCGTAAAAGGGCAATAAGCCGCCCAGGTGGGCCAAAATCAGCTTGAGGTTGGGGTATTGTTCGGCCAACCAAACGTAATCCTGGAGCGGCGTGTAAGCCCGGCCCGGATAATCGTGGCCAACCGGCTCAGCGCCGTGCAGGCAGAGCGGGATATCCAGCTCGATGGCTAACTCGACCACAGCCAGGAAAGCATCATCCCGGATGGTATGACCCTGAGCGTAGGGCAGAATTTCACCAATCCCGCGCAGACCGCCATCCACAGCCCGCCTGACTTCATCCAGAGCCGCCCGGCCGGCCAGGGGCTGGACCGTAGCAAAGCCGAGCAGCCGGTCCGGATATTGGCGGCGCCAATCAAGGTACCAATTGTTTTGTGCCACACAGCTCCGGTGGTGCCGAAAATAGATGCCCTGCATCACCACCCGGTCGATGCCAGCCGCATCCATATCGGCGATAAGTTGCTCTACCGTGGCCCACCCCTGGATGGTCGCGCCGCCGGGGTTATCGCCCATCAAGGCGCCCCAGTAAGGCTCGTCCATCTGCCTGGCCCAGCCCACCGGGTCAGCGGCGACCTCCGGAGGATACATGTGAATATGGGCGTCGATTATCATCACCTTAACTCGGTCAATAGCTGGCGGCAATCGGACGCAGAGGCCGGCCGCGGGTTGTTATTAATCAAGACCATCCGGGTGGTATCGGCAGCGATACTATCCCAATCGACTCCGGCCAGCGGCAGTTCAAGTTCGCTCAGCCGGAGCGGTAGCCCCAACCCGGCGATAAAATCGGCTACCGCTATGACCAGGACCTCATCACTGGCCGCAGGGTTTAACCCAAAAATACGCTTCAGCGTTTGCACTCGTTCAGGATTGATTTGCGGCAGATTGAAGCGCAAAACATAGGGCGTAATGATGGCGTTGGCCAGGCCGTGGTGCAAATGGAGGCTACTGGTCAGCGGCCCGGACAGGGCGTGAATAAGCCCCAAACCGGCGTTATCCATAGCCGTACCGGCCCACAGGCTGGCCAACAACATGCTGGCCCGGCTCTTCAAATCGTCACCGTGAGCCACTGCTCGAGGCAGGGTTGACCGGATAACCCGCAACGCCTCCAGCGCCAGCAGGTCTGTGTAGGGATTGGCCCGCCGGCCAACAAAAGCTTCCAGAGCGTGGGTGAACGCGTCGAAGCCGGTGGCCGCAGTCAGTTGGGGCGGCAAGGCCACGGTCAGTTCAGGATCAAGAATAGCCACGCGCGCAAACATGTGCGGGCTGAGCACCCCTTTTTTGAAGGGATTGGCCGGATCAACGATAACCGCGACTTTGCTGACTTCGCTGCCGGTCCCGGCGGTGGTGGGGATGGCCAAGAGAGGCAACCCCGGCCTGGTAATGGCTCGACCGCCCCACTGGTAATCGGCGTAACCACCCCTATTGGTTGCCAGCATAGCCACGGCCTTGGCGACATCGATGGGGCTGCCCCCACCCAGGGCGATGATCGCCTCCACATTTTCGGCTTTAACCAAATTCAGCGCCTGTTCGACGCTAACAGTAGTTGGATTAGTGGTCACATCGCTGAAGGTTGTGACCACAAGGCCCGCGGCCAACAGAGCTGCCTCGAAATTGGCCACCACTCCCAGGCGGACCAGGCCGGGATCACTCACGAGCAGGACCCGGCTGGCCTTGAACTCGGCCAATTCAGTTACCAGCGTTGTGGCAGCCGCTTGGCCAAAGATAATCTTGGTGGGTAAGTGGTAGGCAAAATTCAAGGCTGTAGTTCCTTTACACGAGCCAACAGGAATGGGCTAAGGTCCAGGTTAGACCGCCCGGTCGTGACCAGTTGAGCCAGCGCCTGGCCAATTACCGGGGCGATAACCACGGTGCTCTTGAAGGCAACGGCCAGGAGTAGACCGGCCAGTCCCGCCACCGGCCCTACAAACGGCTTGTCATCCATGGTGAAGGCCACCGGCGCGGCCCAACTCCGCACCAGGCGGACCTGTCGCAACACCGGCAAAAAGCGTAGCGCAAGCTGGCTGATGGCGCCCGGAGCAGCGGGCGAACTGCCGTAGCCAAAGTGTTCTACCTCGACCGCAGCTTCGCCTAACAACAAACTACCGTGGAGTGTCGGGGCAATGGCCAGCACAGCTTTGGGCTGCTGGTTACTGGCTTCGTCATCGTGATGGACGGCCTCAAAAAAGACCGCCGAAGAGAGATGATTGGTCAACACCGGCCCCACATAATCCGTAACGGCTGCCTCACCGTGGACATGCTTGACCGGCAGATGCAACCCCAGTTTCCGGCCTAACCGGCCGCTCCAGGCGCCGGTCGCCAGGATTGTCACCTCACTCTCCAGGCGGCCCTGGGGAGTGATAACCCCCTGCACCCGATCTGGCGCCAGCACAAAATCTTGCACCGGGGTGTTGAGTAAAAGCTGCAATCCCTGCATTCTGGCTCGATGGATAAAAGCCCAGATCAACTTGAACGGATTGACCTGACCTTCAGCCGGATTATAGAGCGCGCCGCAACTTTGAGTCGCGTCGAGGTGTGGCTCCAGCCGGGCCAGCTCATCCGGTGAGAGCCACTCTACTGCGACGCCGGCCTGGCGCAACCGTTCCGCTCTGGCCAGCAGGCCGGTCACTTGCGCCTCCGTCTCGGCAATTAACAAACTGCCAATCGAACGCAGATCAAAATTGTAATCCAATTCGGCGGGCAACGTTTCAAAACTGGCTCGACCGGCCAGTACCAGCGGCAGGCTGTCATCGAGTTCGGCATCCTGCACCTGAATATTGCCGTAGTTGGCCCGCGAGGCACCGGCAGCAATGCCGCCCTGGTCTACAAGCGCCGTTTTCAAGCCAGCCAGAGTCAAATAGTAACTGATGGCGCTGCCAATATAACCGGCCCCTACCACGATTGCGTCAAAAGTAGCCATAGCCCCATTATAACAGAGTTAAACGCCAATGGCGAGTAGAGGCCAAAAAAGTACAGAGGCCCGGTAAAGCCAAATCTGCTCGGCCTGGATTAACAAATAAGGTTCGGTTTGAAAAACTTTTCTATCCAGCTATATCTCTTTGGGGATGTGATTGCCGGGTAGGGGGTGATATGTTATAATGCCGTGGACTTCAGCCGGCAATTGTAGAGTCCTATGTCGATTGCCGCCCTAATCTCAAGGAGCTTCTATGAAAATAGCGCTGGACGCCATGGGGGGAGACAACGCCCCGGCGGCAATAGTTCACGGCGCGGTCTGGGCCGCCCGTGATTTTAATTTGACCGTCCAGTTGGTCGGCAAACCAGAAGTTATTGAGACCGAACTGGCTAAACATAATACTTCCGGCCTGGAGTTGCCCATCATTCCGGCCAGTGAAGTAATCGAAATGGATGACCACCCGTCAGCCGCAGTCAAAAGCAAGAAAGACTCATCAATGGTTGTTGGGCTACGGTCAGTTAGACATGGCGATAGTGAGGCCTTTGTTACGGCCGGAAACTCTGGCGGAGCCCTGGCCGCAGCCTTGTTTGGCCTGGGTCGCATCAAGGGCATCAAACGGCCGGCCCTCAGTACGGTATTTCCCACCGACTCCCCCAATGGCTGCTGCTTATTGCTGGATATCGGCGCCAATACCGACGTTCGACCAGAATTTCTGTTTCAGTTTGGGTTAATGGGTCATAGTTATGTGCTCAACGTTTTGAATATTGCCAATCCCCGGGTTGGGTTGCTCTCCACCGGCGAAGAGGAGGGCAAGGGTAACATCCTGATCCAGGAAGCTATGCCCCTGTTCAAACAGAGTAAACTTAACTTTATTGGCAACGTAGAAGCCAAAGATATCCCGCTGGGGCTGGCCGATGTCGTTGTGACCGATGGCTTTACCGGTAATGTCTACATCAAAGGCGCCCAGGGCATTTCGATGATCATTCAAAAAATTCTGGAACGGGAGATCAAGTCCCGGCCTATGGCCATGCTGGGGGCCTTTTTGGCCAGGGGGGCGATCAGAGCCTTGCGGGCCAAGCTGGACTACCGCGAATTTGGCGGCGGACCGCTGTTGGGCGTCAACGGTATTGTGGTAGTAGGCCACGGCCGGTCGGACGCCTACGCCGTGCGCAATGCGATCCGGGTAGCCAAAAAAGCCAGTGAAAATAGAATTGTCCAGGCCATTGAAAATGGCTTGAGGGAGTGGGATAATATCGAAGAATTAAGTCAGGTCAAACTATGAACTATCCAATCGAACAGTAAAAGGTACAGCCCATTATGCCCAGAAAACAAGATCTCCAGCCAACGAGCCAAGCTAACGCCAAAACCAGAGTCGTTATTACGGGTCTGGGCGCCATCACTTCCCTTGGACAAACAGCTACAGTCACCTGGCAGAATTTGGTCAGGGGCCAATCCGGGGTCGATTTCATCAGCCTCTTTGATGCCAGCCACTTGCCGGTTCGATTTGCCGGTGAGGTAAAAGATTTCAATCCGGACCATTACTTGCCGCGCAAAGAGGCCAGGCGAATGGCCCGCTGCTCGCAATTGGCTATTGCCACGGCGATACAGGCCGTTGAAGATGCCGGCTTGACCTATCCCTTCGAAAATGAGTTGGCTGAACGAAGCGGAGTCCTGCTTGGTACCGGGATGGGCGGAATTGACAAGGTTGAGGAAGGGATCAAGGTTCATCTGCAGCAGGGACTCAATAAAGTCAATCCCTTTTCACTGCCGGCGGCTTTACCGAATCTGTCAACCTTCCATGTGTGTGTCAACCTCAACGCCCAGGGCTATACCAACACCACCACCACCGCCTGCGCCGCCGGCACCACAGCCATTGCCGAAGCGGCGGAGGTGATCAAACGGGGTGGCTGCGAGGTGATGATTGCTGGCGGCGTTGAAGCAGCCATCAACGAAACAGCAATAGCCGGTTTTTTCATTATGCGGGCTCTCTCAACACGCAACGACGAACCGGCCGCGGCCTCTCGACCCTTTGATGCCACTCGAGATGGCTTTGTTATCGGCGAGGGCTGCACTATTTTTGTATTAGAACAACTGGAACACGCCCAGGCCCGCGGCGCTAGCATTTATGCCGAAATACTAGGCAGCGCCCATTCATCAGACACCTATCACATGGCTGCGCCCGACCCGGCGACCAGGGGCGCTATCCGGGCGATGCAGTGGGCTTTGGCCAACGCTGGAGTGCAACCAGAGGAGATCGACTACATCAATGCTCACGGCACCAGCACCCCCTTGGGCGATCAGGCTGAAAGTGCGGCGATCAAAGCGGTTTTTGGCCAACGGGCGTATCAAATCCCGGTCAGTTCAACTAAAAGTATGCTCGGTCACACCCTGGGCGCGGCCGGCGCAATTGAGGCCCTGGCCTGTCTCAAGTCGATTGAAACGGGGGTGATTCACCCAACGATCAACTACCAGCACCCTGACCCGGCCTGTGACCTGGATTATGTACCTAATCAACCCCGCTACCAGACCGTAGAGCTTGCCCTGTCCAACTCGTTTGGATTCGGCGGCCAAAATTCATGTATCGTTCTAGGAAAATTCAAAGAATGAAAGCAATTACCAATACCGAGATTATCGAAAACAGGTCCAAATGGGCCAAGCGGATCGCCCCGTTGACCATGCTCTTTTTGGTTGGAGGCTTGATCACCAACTTTCTCAGCATCAACCAACCCCAATACTTTCGACCGACCTTAATTTTATTGGCCCTGGGTTTTGTTTTTGCCACCGTCAGCTCCCATCTGACCAATCGCTGGGTAAAAGAACCACGAGCCGATCAGATTTTAGCCAATACACTTAAAAAGTTTGGCAATGACTTCGTACTGTTCAATTACACCACCTCCCCGGCCCATATTCTTATGACGCCGACTCGCTTGTATGTGATTGTGGTGAAACAACAAGACGGACCTGTCCAGGTTAACGGCTACCGGTTCTCGCGGAAATTCAGTTGGAAGCTGTTTTTTAGATTTTTTGCCGATGAAGGGCTGGGGTCGCCCGCCGCCGACGCCGAGAAGGGGGTCAAGAAACTCGACAAACTCCTACGGGCGGAATTGCCCGAGGAGGAGCTGCCGGAGATCGAGCCGCTAGTTCTCTTTTCCAACAAAGATATTGAACTGACCGTGAATAATCCGCCAGTCCCCATTATCCGCACCAGTGAAATCAAAAGCTACCTCCGGGAGCAAAACAAGAACAACAACATTTCAGCCAACCAACGTAATAACCTGACCCGGATCATTGGTGGTCGTTGGGTGCAAGCGTAACGGAGTCAAAGTAGAGCATTATCCAGAGGGAGGTAACGGCAATGGCCTTTAATCACCTGCAATACAATTCAACCTATGTGGTTAACGCCAGGAATAACGGCGAACCCATGGCTGAAACGGCTGCGCCATATGGGGTACGAATTGTCAAGGCCGACGTAGCCGAAGGAGAAACCTATTGGAAAGTTATTGGCGTTCACCATTTGTTGCCCCGCGAAAACTTCAGCAAACATAACGTTTATATAGAAGCCCTGGATGAAGAAGGCCGGCGGGTGAGAAATCCCATTGCCTGGGCCGGCTGGACCTGGCAAGGCAAACGGGCAAACGAACGGGCCGATCCTGTAGCCCTGGACAAGCCGGATACAGAAGCAGCCGGTAATATTGCGATGCACTTTGGTCAAAACGTCTCGGTTTGGATCAAGGGGCTTAACCCGGGCGCTAATGACAAAAGTGATCTTGTTGAAAACCTTCATACTACCCATCCCGATGAACCTTTGCCCGATGGGTCACTCCTCAACACGCTGGGCCATCACTCCTTTTACGTCGTTTTCCAGCGAACGCGTAAAATAGAGACAAGAGTCGACGGCGTGATTCGGGGTCGGCTGGAACGGGGTCAGGGCTTCAAAATCCGCCTGCTTAAGAACAACACCTTAGTTGCTGAGCAGCCGATCGATAGTAGCTTTACCTTTGAGTTCAGCCAACTGCCTGCCGGCATCTATCGCCTGGAAGTTGTTGGCGCCGAAATCAGCCAAGATGATATCAGAATTGATCAAAATAATAAACTGGTCAATCTCAACCTAGCCATTCCCCTGCCTGATGACAGCGTTATATTTGGTCGGGTGGAAAACGGGGCCGGGAAAACCTTGTTACTCATCAAAGAAGGGAATATCATCTCCCGCTTCCGCATCCCCGTCTCCGGCGAATATCGTTTTGCCGATTTGGCCGCCGGAATTTATTCATTGCAGCTCTTCGAGACCAACATCAGACAGGACAACATCTCACTGGATGGCAGCAATACTCGCCAAATCAACCTGGTCATCCCCGTGGTAGAGCCCGGTGTACCGGCCAAAACCATCAATCACTACCTGCTGCTTGGCCCACCAACCAGCCGGGGACGTCAAACCAATCTTATCCTGGCTATGGATTATATCTTGGCTTTCTCGGTGACGGTTGGCTTTAGCGTGGCCGAAGCCAAACAGGCCCAGCGAGTGACAATTATTGGCGAAGGTATTAGCGCCGCCGATCAACAAAAAATTCGTGACTCCGGCAGCCAGATTGAAATATTGACCGGCGATGCCTACGATATCGAGACTAAACTGATCAGCCGGATTCAGGCCGGGCGGGCCTTTGGTGATTGATTATCGCCTTCGAGAGAGCAGGTTTCTTCAGTTCTGTTTCAGACTAAGACGCGCCCTCGCTTGCAAAATCTATGCACGGCAAAAGACATTGGTCCTTTCTGATTGAACTAATCATTGCCGCCGTCCTGCTCGCTCTCGTGACTGTTGGCTTTTTTTGGCAAATTCTTCTGACCGACCAGGCCTGGATGCCGGCCGGCGGCGGCGACCTGGCGCCCTTTCTTTACCCCAACTACCGCTATGCCGCCGAGCAACTTCGGCAGGGTCATCTGCCCCTGTGGAACCCCCATCTTTATAGCGGCGCTCCCTTTGCCGCCGATATCCAATCCGGCCTGTTTTACCCGATCAACCTGGTTATTTTTCTGCTCGTTCCCAGGCTAACCTACGAATGGCTGGAATACCTGGCCGTTTTCCACTTTTGGCTGGCCGGGATGAATATGTATCTGTGCCTGCGCTTGCTGAAGTCGTCTGCGACCGACTATAAGGCGCAGCAGGCCAGACCGTTACTGCCACTGGCCGCCTTCGCCGGCGCCGTTGCCTTTGAATTCAGCGACCTATTCATCGTTCATTTTGGCAACCTGAATATGATTGCCGTGGCAGCCTGGCTACCCCTGGTTTTTTTGCTGTTTCACCTCAGCCTGACCAGAGCGAGTTACGGCCTGGCCGCAGCCAGCGGGTTGGTGTTGGCCATCGCTACCCTGGCCGGACATATTCAGATCACCCTCTTCATCCTCCTCACCCTGGGACTCTACACCGTCTGGCATCTGGCCTTCACGCTCTCCGCTCCACGCTCTCCGCTCCACGCTCCACGCTCTCCGCTCTCCGCTCCACGCTCCACCCTCCATGTCTTGCAACCCCTGCTTCTGTTGTCCATCACGCTGGTTGTCACCATCGGCCTGGCGGCCTTACTGCTCCTGCCGGCCTACGAATTAAGCCAACACACCCTCAGGGTCGAGCTGCCGTACGCCGAAGCGGCCCGTTACTCTCTCCATCCGGTCCAACTGGTTGGCCTGCTCATACCCAACTATTTTGGGCGTGACCCGGCCTTACACTGGGGGCCCTGGGAGCGAGTCGAAACCGGCTATATTGGCATCATCACCTTGATCCTGGCCCTCATCGGCGCGCTGCTCTATCCGGGCCGGATCAAGAGTTTTTTCATTGGGCTGGGGCTGATCGGCCTACTGCTGGCTATGGGTGGTTACTCAGTCCTGCATGGCTGGTTATATGCCACGGTCCCCGGCTTCGACCAACTGCGCGCCCCGGCCCGCTTCATTCTGCTGCTCGACTTCAGCCTGGCCGCCCTGGCTGCCTTTGGCCTGAACCAGCTCATTCAGTCGCCGCTTGACCAGAAAACCGGTCTCGCCCTACCCAAACTGCTCAAAGTGCTCACCTGGAGCCTGGGCGGGCTGATGGTAATGGCTGCCCCACTGAGCTACTACGCCATACTCGTCACCCAGGATCGAAATCCGGCTATCTTCAATCGAGCCGCGGCAGCCGCCTCCGGTGTGGCCACATTTGCTGTTTTCGCCATTGCGGCGCTGGTGTTGTTGCATTTGATTAGTAGACAATGGCTACGCGAATGGAAAGCCGGCGCGGCCGTCTGCGCTTTACTCATGCTCGATCTGTTTACGCTTGGCGCTAACATTGACGTTGGCCGGTCCGACCCAACCACCGGTTTTGAGCATCCCGCAGCGCTGGCTTTTCTGCAAAGCGACCCCGGCTTCTATCGAACCGAAGTGACGACAGACGTGTGGCACGCCTGGCAGCCGAACACGGCGCTGTTATATGGGCTTTATGATGTGTGGGGCCTCTACAATCCGCTGGCGCTGGCCGACACCAGCCTTTATTGGGAGGGCGCGCCGCCGCGTGACAGCGGCCGTTACAACTATTTAGGCGTAAAATATATTATCGCCAGTAAAGCCGGGGCGCCCGCCGATGGCAACATTGTGCCTGTGTTTGACGGCGATCCCCAGATCAATATCTACCTGAATCAGGACGCCTTGGCCCGGGTGCTATTTGTAGGTCAGGCCGTGATTGTACCCAACCAGGAAACGGCCTGGCATGCCATTCAGGCCGCTGACTTTGATCCTGGCGCCAGTGTTATTCTGGAAGAGGGTGAGGCGCTGGCTACCAGCCCCACCAGTCAACTGGACATACTGCGGTACGAACCTGAAACTGTGAGCGTGGCCGTTGAGACCGACCAGCCTGGCTACCTGGTTCTGTCTGATGCCTATTACCCCGGCTGGCAGGTTACCATCGATGGTCAGCCTGCGTGGTTGCGGCGAGCTAACTACGCTTTCCGAGCGGTCTTTGTCCCGGCCGGCCAGCACACGGTTGAGTTCACCTTTGCGCCGGTCATGTGGCGGGTGGGGCTGGGCGTCAGCGGCCTGACTGTGCTCATAGTGGTAATTTGGGCCGGCCGGAGTCTATACTGGAACAGAAAGGGACAATAGTTATCTAACCCTAGCAAATTTGACCCGGCAGTAGAATTTAGATTACTATACTTTGAAGAAATGAAATCGGGGTGTTTCAAATTTGTTGAAAAATAGTAGGGGCGAATGGCATTCACCCGGTTGTGGCGGCTTAATAGGGCGGTCGCCGAACGCCCCTACGACTCAAATGAAACACATCCACATGAAATCAACCGTAGCCAACGACGCCTACAAACCGATAAAAAAGGAGTGTGGCTATGTCTACTGAACCAAAGAAGAGTTTGGGTGTATTGACCAGCGGCGGCGACGCGCCCGGCATGAACGCGGCGGTACGGGCAGTAGTCCGCACCGCCCTGGATCGAGGAGTTGACATTTTTGCGATCTATGAAGGCTACCAGGGGATGGTTGACGGCGGCGACTACATCCGCCGGATGAGTTGGGACTCGGTGGGGGGGATGTTGCACAAGGGCGGCACAATCATCGGTTCGGCCCGCTGCCAGGAGTTTCGAGAGCGAGCGGGCCGGTTGCAGGCAGCCAAAAATCTACTGGAACACGGCATCGACAGCCTGATCATCATCGGCGGAGACGGCAGCCTGACCGGGGCCAACATTTTTCGGCAGGAGTGGCCGGACCTGGTCGGCGAGTTGGTGGAGAAGGGTAAAATTGCCAAGAAGGTGGCCAAGCTCCACCCGGTTCTGACCGTGATCGGCATGGTTGGTTCGATTGACAACGATATGTTCGGCACCGATATGACCATCGGGGCCGATACCGCCTTGCACCGCATCACCGAGGCTATCGATGCTATCACCAGCACGGCGGCCAGTCACCAACGCACCTTTGTGGTTAAAGTGATGGGCCGCAATTGCGGTTATCTGGCGTTGATGAGCGCCCTGGCCACCGGCGCCGACTGGGTGTTGATTCCGGAGAATCCGCCGGCTGTGGACGACTGGGAAGAAAAGATGTGTGAAGTGCTGAAAGCAGGTCGAGAGGCCGGCCGCCGCGACAGCATTATTGTCATGGCCGAAGGGGCGCAGGACAGGTATGGCAACCCCATCGGCAGCGGGCATGTGCAGAAGGTCCTGGAGGAAAGATTGGGACAAGATGTGCGCGTGACAATTCTGGGTCACGTCCAGCGGGGCGGCTCACCCAGCGCGTTTGATCGATTCATGAGTACGATGTTGGGTTATGCCGCGGTGGAAGAGATTCTGAAGACCGACAATCAGGGACGGGCTCATCTGATCGGGATGCGCGAGAACCGGGTGACCCGCTCACCGCTGATGGACTGTGTGGATCAGACTCACGCTGTGGCCGATAGGATTGCCGCCGGAGAGTATGAGAAAGCCATGGAGATGCGCGGCGGCAGTTTTAAGGAAGCCTTTCGCACATTTCGGACTCTCATTCGAGCTTTACCTCATCCGCCGGACCCCGGCCAAAAACGTTTTCGATTGGCCGTGCTAAATTCAGGGGCGCCATCGCCAGGCATGAACACGGCCACCCGCGCCGCTGTTAGGTTGGGCATCGATAAAGGTCATATTATGCTCGGTATCCGTAACGGCTTTGAAGGCTTAATTAACGGCGAAATCGAAGAGCTGGACTGGATGAGTGTGGCCGGTTGGGCCTCGCGCGGCGGCTCTGAGTTGGGTACTAATCGCACGGTGCCCAGCCGCAGTGACTATTACGCCATTGCCCGGAATATGGAGCAACACAACCTTCAAGGTCTACTGATGATCGGCGGCTGGGGTGGTTATGAAGCGGCTCACCAATTGTTGTTGGAACGAGAGAACTTTCCGGCTTTTAACATCCCAATCATCTGCCTGCCGGCCACCATCGATAACAACTTGCCCGGCTCTGAGTTGAGCGTGGGCGCCGACACTGCGTTGAACAGCATTGTCGAGGCGGTGGATAAAATCAAACAGTCGGCGGTGGCCACACGGCGAGCGTTCGTCGTCGAAGTTATGGGCCGTTACTGCGGTTATCTGGCTTTGATGAGTGGTTTGGCGACCGGGGCCGAGCGGGTTTATCTGCACGAAGAGGGGGTCACCCTGAAAGATCTGCAGGCCGATGTCAACCAACTGATAACCGGCTTCAAACAGGGTAAACGATTAGGTTTGATGATCCGCAATGAGTTTGCCAATCCCATATACAACACCGGTTTCATGTGTGCCCTGTTTGAGGAGGAGGGCGGCAATATTTTTAGCGTCCGCCAGGCGATTTTGGGGCATCTGCAGCAGGGCGGCGACCCGACCCCGTTTGACCGGATCAAGGCCACACAGTTGGCAACTCGCTGTATTGAGTTCTTGATTGAGCAGGCGGAACAGGGTCGCCGGGACGGAGCTTTCATCGGCCTGCAAAATGGGCAGGTCCGCATTCACAACCTGGACGACTTTCCCCGCATGATCGACAAGCAATTTCAGCGACCCAAAGAGCAGTGGTGGCTAGAATTGCGCCAGATTGCCCGGATCATGGCCAAACCGGCTCCCGCCGCCGAGGTGGAAACGGCTTAAAGAATGACAGGTTGGGTTATTTACCCGACCCAAAGCGCAAAAGTGGCCGGCGGTT
>CAYZHI010000043.1:0-14769 GCA_964477335.1 uncultured Caldilineaceae bacterium
ATTTGAGCCTGGGCAATCTGGCTGAATTGGCCGAACTGCTCTATCTAGTCACCGGCCAAAAAATGAGCGGCGCCGAGTTGCATCGTTGGGGTTTGCGCCTCCATACCCTGGAACGTCACTTCTCCGCAGTTCACGGCGGCTACTCGCGCCAGGATGATACTCTACCGGAACGCTTCTTTGAGCAGTCCATCTCCAGCGGGCCGTACCAGGGCGTCCACCTTGACCGCGACCACTTGGAAGAGATGCTCGACGAATACTACAGTTATCTGGGCTGGAACCTTGAAACCGGCATCCCCTCGCCAGAAACTCTGCACCACCTGAACCTTGATTTCTTGAAATCCGATTAGTCTGGTAGCGGGGGAGTGATTCTTCTATGGTTATAAAGAAGGGAACCCCTCAATATCTAGTATAAAAATAACTACAATATACTAGCTGTAGTATAATTGGCCGCCAATGGCAGCCAGCTTAAGACAGTGACATCTATCTGCCTTAATTGTGACATCTGTCACTAGTCTTCGGAAACTTATTCGGCTATACTTTACTCGTTAACGACAAATCGAGAGTAAATGCCGAATAATAGTAGAGTCATCGGACCAATTAGGTTTGACTCTACCCCTTACTGGTGCTATACTCGAATGCTCTAAAGCAAGGTTAAGCCGCCAACATTCGCAAAGGAGCGAACCCTCTGATTATCCTCATGGAATGCGCTCCTCAGTAAAAAATCTCAACCTGTGGGACGCCATGGAATAACCATAATCAAACAGCGTTCAAATTGTCATTCGCCTGATAAACTAGCTGCCGTATTGCAGCAGAACTACACCTGTCGGGGATGACTTGACCAAATTACCTTCAATAAATTACTAAGGAGATTTTCAATTATGCGTATTGATCCACCTGTTGAAGTTACCAAGAGTGAATTTACCATCTCTGCCGCTGAGATTGAGGTATTTCTCCGCGCTCCGGCGATGGACCTCAAACCCTGGCCGAATGCGATGATCCAGCTAAAAGACAAGACGATGTTTATCCGCCACGCCCGCAAAGACGAAGTGCCCAAGATGCTCGGCTATATGGAAAAGGTGATGAAAGTTGAGCACGATTTCTACGACATCGTTGGGGTTCGGGTTTACGCCGAGTTGTTAGGCTGGTATCGCGATCGGCTGAAAGACCCGTATGTGCTGGTTGGCATTATTGATGGCCAACTGGCCGGTATGTGCAACGGCCGTCTTCTAAACGAAGATATCAATATCAGCCACCACACGATGACCTTCATTCGCCAGGGGCGGATTGGGGCAGCGATGTATTACGCCAAAGCATATTACGCCCTGGAAGTTTTGGGCCAGAAAGAGTTCTGGTCTACCTTTGAAAGTTACAACGGTTGGATGCTGGGCTTCCGCACGGCCCAAACGCCCTATCCCTGGCCAGAATACCAGCATGAACTGGGCGGCGCTCGTGTCTTTACCATCACCCAGGAGATGTGGCATCGCTCGGTCAAGAACTTCACCATCGAGATGATGGGCGCGCCAATGGTCTTCGAGAATATCCCCGAAGAGTTGGTCAAAGCCAATGAAGAATTCACCGTCCCAGATGAGGTTGTGGTTTGAGGAAAGATTAGGGTTGAATTTTTTTGTTTTTTGGAGATTACAATGACAGAAATCAAAGTAGAAATCCGATCCGGGGCCTATTACGACTCCACCATTCTGATGCAACTACAAAGCTCGCTGGGTAAAATGCCCGGCGTCCTCGACACCGGCGTGGTAATGGGCACCGAGGCTAATAAAGACCTCCTGGCCCAGAGTGGTTTGCTGCTGCCAGAAGCTAAGGTAGCCAAACCGGATGACCTGGTCATTGTCATCAAAGCGGAAGATGAAGCCGCAACGGCGGCCGCTCTGGCTGAAGTTGATGGTTTACTAACCCGCAAACGGTCTACCGATGACGAGAGTTATCGGCCTAAAAGCCTGGAGTCCGCGGCTGAAATGCTGCCTGAAGCCCAGTGGGTGCTCATTTCCGTACCGGGTCGCTATGCTGCCGGGGTTACCCGCGAGGCCCTGCGGCTGGGTAAACATGCATTTCTCTTCAGCGACAACGTTTCAATAGAAGATGAGGTTGCGCTTAAGAAAATGGCGGCCGAAAAAGGTCTGCTGGTTATGGGGGCCGATTGCGGTACGGCTATTGTCAACGGTGTGGGGTTGGGCTTTGCCAACCGGGTGCGTAAGGGCAACATTGGCATGGTGGCCGCTTCCGGCACCGGGCTGCAGCAGGTCAGCGCCCGCATTCACCAGCTTGGCGGCGGCCTCACCCACGCTTTTGGTACGGGCGGCCGCGACCTCAAGGAAGAGGTTGGCGCGCTTACCGCCAAGATGGGGTTGGAATTCTTCATTCGCGATCCCGAAACCGAGGTAATTGTGCTGGTCTCCAAACCCCCGGCCCCGCAAGTTGCCGAAGAGCTGCTGCGTATGGCCCGCCAAACCGACAAGCCGGTAGTGGTCGATTTTATTGGTTACATGCCTCCGGCCGCTAAATTGGGCAATCTGCACTTTGTCCGTACCTTTGATGAAACCGCCCAACTGGCGGTAGAGTTGTCGAAAAAGACGGCCGAAAAAGCGGCCAGGCCGGATATCGATACCAGCAAATTCAAACCCAAACAGAAATACCTGCGCGGGCTATTCTCAGGCGGCACCCTGGCCTTTGAAGCCCTGTTGATTTTGCAGGATTACTTGCCGGTGGTCTGGTCAAACGCTCCGCTCAAAAAAGGTCACAACGTGCTGAACAATTCTCTGGTTAGCCAGGAACACACGATCGTCGACCTGGGGGAGGATGAGTTCACGGTGGGGCGACTTCACCCCATGATGGATAACACCTTGCGCATCCAGCGCCTGCTGCAAGAGGCCGAAGACCCAGAAGTGGCCGTAATCATGTTGGATGTCGTGCTGGGCTATGGCTCCCACCCCGACCCGGCCAGCGAACTGGCCCCGGCGATCAAAGAAGCCATTGCCCGGGCGGCCAAAGCCGGGCGACATCTGGAAGTGGTAGCCGTGGTCGTCGGCACGAATGAAGACCCGCAAGATATGGAAGGACAAATCGAAATGCTCCAGGGCGCCGGCGTCAAAGTGCATACCAGTAATGATAAGGTGGTCCGCTATGTCGGAGAATTGGTAGAAGTGCTGGCCAAATCGGGTCAGGAAGCTGCCGCGCTTACCTTCAAACCGGTCGATCTGGAGAAGATGAAACAGCCACTGGCCGCGCTCAACGTTGGGGTAGAGTCTTTTGCTGAAAGCATAATCGCCCAAGAGGCTAAAGCCATTCATGTTGACTGGAAACCACCGGCCAGCGGCAACGAAAAATTGATGAGCATCCTGGAACGGATGAAGAGTAGCAAGTAGCAGGTTACAGGTGGCAGGTTTACAAGTTGCAGGCGGCAGGCGAAGCGACAGGTAGCATTTTGCCGACCACTGACAACTGACTACCGGCCACTGACCACTGATTTCTGACAACGGATTACTGAAAAAATGGAGTGAATGATGGTTGACATTGAAAAAGCCAATCAACTGGCAGTTGAACGAATGATGGAATCCCGCCCGGTCTTGGTGGGTGTAGACCAGGCCCGCAATGTTATCCCGGGCATGCGTGAGAATCTATTTTTGCATGCTGGCCCACCCATTACCTGGGAGCGGATGTCAGGGCCGGTGCGGGGTGCAGTGGCCGGGGCGCTGATTTTTGAGGGCCAGGCCAAGAGCTACGCCGAAGCGGAAAAACTGGTCCTGAGCGGCAAAATCGAGTTTGCCCCTTGCCATCATTACCAATCGGTGGGCCCAATGGCCGGCATCATTTCGTCTTCAATGGCGGTGTATGTCTTGGAAGATCAAGCTCACGACAACTACCGAACTTTTTCCGGCCTCAACGAAGGTTACGGCAAAGTACTTCGTTACGGGGCCTATAGCGACGAGGTGATCCAACGGCTGCGCTGGATGAATGACGTGATGGGGCCAGTTTTGGACGCAGCGATCAAGGAAGTTAGCGGCGTCGATATCCGGGCGCTCGTGGCTGAAGCGCTCCATATGGGCGACGAAGGGCACAATCGCAACAAGTCAGGCTCGCTGCTGTTCCTTAAGGCCCTGGCCCCCGGTATTGCCAAAGTCTGCAAAGAGCCGCAAGTCGCCTCAGATATTCTCAAATTCATCGGCGACAACGCCCTGAGCGTACTCAACCCGGTGATGGCGGCCTGCAAAGCGATGTGCGACGCCGGTCACAATATCGAAGGGAGCACGGTTGTCAGCGCGATGGCCCGCAACGGCACGGATTTCGGGATTCGGGTCAGCGGTCTGGGCGACCAATGGTTCACCGCCCCGGCCCCCCCGGTAGAGGGTCTCTACTTCCCCGGTTTCACCGCCGCCGACGCCAACCCCGATTTGGGCGACAGCACCATCACCGAAACCGCCGGGATCGGCGGCTTTGCAATGGCCGCGGCGCCGGCTATCGTCACTTTTGTGGGCGGCACCGCCCCTCTGGCCAAGGAAACTACGCTGGAAATGTATGAGATTACCACAGCCCACCACAAAGTCTTCACCATCCCGGCGCTGGATTTCCAGGGCACACCCACCGGCATCGACATACGCAAAGTAGTTGAGAAAGGGATTACCCCCCGCGTTAATACCGGCGTGGCCCACAAAGAAGCCGGCGTTGGGCAAGTCGGAGCCGGTCTGGTCCGCCCGCCGATGTCAATGTTTGAGGAGGCGGTGATGGCCTTTGCGGAGAAGTACGGATTCAGTGATTAGGAGATTGGGAGATTGGGAGATTGGGATGGGAACATCTCTTGAAGATGTAAGGATGTTATGGGACGCAGAGGCGGTGGCCGATGGAGTTTGGCAGAACATCGTTACATGGAAGCCATTAGCGCAAGAAGTTGTAGGGTCACAATTAGCACGAGCAGCAGACTCGATTGGGGCGAATATTGCTGAAGCATTTGGTCGATACCATTACGGTGAAAAACTTCGGTTTCTATATTACGCTCGCGGCAGTTTGTTTGAAACCAAATATTGGTTGAACCGCGCTCAAAAACGTCAGTTAATGGCTTCTGAGCAAACAGATAATTATGCCATTCAATTAGACGGTTTGGCCCGCCAACTTAACGCCTTCATCAACAGCCTAAAATCTCAGCGACACCTGCATAATACTCTACGTGAGCCAACCGGAGAATATTCTACCAATTTATCAGTTGAGCAACCAGTACTCATCAAGGACAATATTGAATAAATCTCCAATCTCCCAATCTCTAATCTCCTCCAAAAGAAAGGCAGCAACAAAATGGATCGCGAACAATTTATCAAAGTTATGACCGAAGCCAGGGTATTCGATCTGACCCAAGCTCTGAGCATCTTTACCCCACCCTGGCCAGGTGAAAAGGCTCTGGAAGTCCATTTTTTCAAACGCCTGACTGGAGCGTACGGCGGCGGGCAGGGCGCCAACGGCCAGATCATCGAGTGGAGCAACAACACCAGCACCCACCTGGTCGGCGAGCGAGCCTTCCACTCCGGGGCGCGGGCCATCGCCGATATTCCCCTGGCTGACCTGTGCGGCCCCGGCGTGGTGGTCGACATCTCGGCCGATGTGTCCGACTACAGCCTCTACACGCCGGAGATGATTACCAGCAAGGTCGAGGTGAAAGAAGGCGACATCCTGATCATCAACACCGGCTATCACAAATACGGTTGGGATCAGCCAGACGTCCACAATCCTACGGCTCAAGGCGGCGTCGAAAACAAGGAGTTTGGCTACTATGTGCGCCATCCCGGTCCATCGCCGGAATTCTTTGACTGGGCCTTAAAGATGAAACTCAAGGTGGTGGGGGTAGATTGCGGTTGCGCCGAACACCCGATGAATACCAATATTCGCTATATGCACGCCCGCGAGTTTCAAAAGGCCGAGGCCAAGCTCAAGGAAATGCACGGCAAGAGCTGGGACGAGTTGTTTCCGCCCGACTGGTACCACGAATTAACCCACGTCAGGATGCCCAAAGCTCACCTGCTGCTGGCCGAGGGCCTGGGCGGCCAGATTGACGAACTCAGAAACCAGCGCGCCTGGCTGGCCATTATGCCCATCCCCTTTATGGAAACCGAGTCGGCCTGGAGCCGGGCCATCGCCTTGCGCCCGCCCGATGGTATGAGCGAAACCGACTTCTTCAAGTTCATGGCCGAGGCGCAACTGCTGGATATGACCGTGCCCTTCAGTGTGCAGACGCCGCAATGGGCCAATTACGAACCGTTGACCGTGACCTATACCAAGCGGGTCGGCGGGCAGTATTTTGGCCTGGGCCGGAATAACGCTCATTGCCGGGCCAGCTTTCACCTGGGCACTCATATGGACGGCGAAAAACATTTCTGGGCTGCCGGCCGGACTATCGGCCAGACGCCGCTGGAAAACTGGATGGGGCCTGGCGTGATTGTGGATATCTCGGCTAAGGTCAGCAACTCCAGTGTCTACACGCCGGAAATGATCGAGAGCGAAGTTGAGGTGCGCGCCGGCGACATCCTGGTGATCAAAACCGGCTGGTATAAATATGGCTGGAACAGCCCGGACTCGGACGAGTTTCGCTATATGATCAAGCATCCCGGTCCCTCGCCTGATTTTGCCGACTGGTGTATCGAAAAGAAGATCAAGTGGCTGGCGGTGGATTGTGTGGCGATGGAACACCCCATGAACACTATCCAGCGTCTCTGGCACCCCAAGACCTTTGAAGAAGCCAACCGCAAGCTAATCGAAGCCTACGGCAAGGATTGGGACGAGATGTACCCGCTGGACAAATATTACCAGGATATGCACCTGAACCTCTTCCCGAAGGGCATCGTTCATGCCGAAAACCTGGGCAAGGATATTGCTCAGGCTGAGACTGGACGCTACTTTATTATGGCCCTCATGCCCAAAGGGATGGAACTGACCTCGGTGTGGGGCCGGTTTGTAGCCTTTAAGGAGGGCTAGGAGATTGGGAGATTGGGAGATTTTTGAATCTCCAATCTCCAATCTCTTTAACATATTTATGCTTTCAGAACTGGACAACTATTTGCAGCGGCTTGAAGATTTACGCCAGCAGGTCATCGATCTGATTGCCGATTTACCGGTCGAGGCGCTCAACTGGCGTCCCACCGAGCGCATCGAAGGCCACGCCACCAACTCGTTGGCTGTGTTGGCCGCCCACATCGCCGGGGCAGAACATTTTTGGATTGGCGAAATCATTGGCGGCCTGCCGCCTACCCGCAACCGCCCCGCCGAATTTGCCGTTCAAGCCGCCGGAGCGGCCGAATTAGTTACCCTGTTACAAAAAAGCGGTCAGCAAACCCGGTCCATATTGGCTGCCTTGAGTGAAACGGATTTGAACGGCGCCCGTGAAGTCGAAGGCCGAATGGTCGCCGTCCGTTGGGGCATATTGCATATCATCGACCACACCGCCCTGCATCTGGGGCATATGCAAATCACCTACCAGTTATGGATGGACGGCCGCAGCAAACCGTCGCCCCACTGGCAGCAGCGATTACCCCGGGATAAGAACTAATCAGGAGGTAAGAATTTTATGAAGCCAGCTCCTTTTAAATATTATGCCCCGACTACGGTTGCCGAAGCCCTGGCCCTTTTAGCCGAACACGGCTACGAGGCCAAGGTGCTGGCCGGCGGCCAGAGCTTAATCCCCACCATGAACTTCCGGCTGGCCCAACCCGCCGTGCTGGTTGATTTGAACCGAATTCCCGAACTGTTTTACATCAAACCAGATAATCAAAGCGGCGGCCTGCTGGTCGGGGCGATGACCCGCGAAAGCCAGGTGGAACACAGCCCGCTGGTGGCCGAACGTTCGCCGCTGGTCACTGAGACGATGCCCTATATTGCCCATGAACAAATCCGCCACCGGGGCACCTTTGGCGGCTGTATGGCCCACGCCGACCCGGCCGCCGAACTGCCCAGCGTGGCGGTCGCCCTGAAAGCGAAGATGAAAGTAAGGGGGCAAGCCGGCGAGCGATGGGTTCCGGCGGAGGAATTTTTCATCTCATTGTTTACCACCGTGCTGATGCCTGATGAACTCCTGGTGGAAGTGGCCATCCCGCCGCGACCGCCGCGTACCGGCTGGTCGTTTATGGAAGTGGCCCGCCGCCATGGCGACTATGCCTTGATGGGTGTGGCTGCAACCGTGACCCTCGATAAAAACAACTCGTGCGCCGAAGCCAGGCTGGTTTACATCAACGGCAGCGATCACCCCTTCAATGCTCAAACCGCCGCCGACCTGTTAAAAGGGCAATCCCTCACGGCTGAGGCCATCGAGGCCGCGGCCGACGCCGCTGCGACCAAAGATGTTGACCCGCCCAAAGATATTCACGCCTCGGCCGAATACCGCCGTCATCTGGTCAAAGTATTGACTCGTCGGGCTATCACCCAGGCTGCCGAACGGGCCGTGGGGCAAGGAGGTTGATCGAAATGACTGAGTTTGTAACCGTAACCCTGACCGTCAACGGCGTCAAATACCAACGCGCCGTTGAAGCCAGAATGTTGTTGAGCGACTTCCTGCGCCACGAATTAGGGCTAACCGGCACCCACGTCGGCTGCGAACATGGCGTGTGCGGGACTTGCACGGTTTTGCTCGACGGCGAGTCGGTCCGCTCCTGCTTGATGTTTGCGGTGCAGGCCGATGGCCACGAGGTGATGACCGTTGAGGGTCTGGGGACTGTTGATAATTTGCACCCGCTGCAAGCAGCCTTTCAAGAAGCGCACGGCTTGCAGTGCGGCTTTTGCACCCCTGGTTTCTTGATGAGCCTGGTGCCGTTTCTGGCCCAGAATCCCGACCCGACCGAGGCAGAAATTCGTGAAGCCATCTCCGGCAACCTGTGCCGCTGCACCGGTTACCAAAAGATTGTCGAGTCGGTTAAACTGGCGGCAAAGAATTGGCCAGCTGAAGGATAAAGATTTGGAGATTCGAGATTGGAGATTGGAGATTCGAGATTGGAGATTGGAGATTCGAGATTGGAGATTCGAGATTTCCAACCCACCAATCTCCCAATCCCTAAACTCCTAATCTCCTGATCTCCTCATTGAAAAGGAGCTTGAACCTTGGACGTACGAACAATGACTAAGAAATACGTCGGTCAACGGATTACCCGCAACGAGGACCCTCGCCTGCTCACCGGCCAGGCCCTGTTTGTGGATGATGTGCACCTGCCGGGGATGCTCCACGCCGCCTTTTTGCGCAGCGACTATGCTCACGCCCGTATCCTGAGTATCGACGCCTCAGCCGCCCGGCAACGGCCCGGCGTGGTGGCAGTTTACACCGCCGCCGACATGGGTGACTTCTGGAAACCAGGCCCATTGCTGGTGCCCGCCCCAACCTCGGTACCCGGCGCAATTTTCCACAAACGCACCCAAATCCCTCTGGCCAAAGACAAAGTGCGCCATATGGGCGAACCAATCGCTGTGGTCATTGCCGAGAGTCGCTACCTGGCCGAAGACGCCCTGGTCGATATTGTCGTAGAATTTGAGCCATTGCCGGCGGTGGTCGGTCTGGAAGAAGCCCTTGAGCCGACCGCGACTCTGGTTCACGACGACCTTGAGTCGAACCTGGCCGCCCACGTTATTCAGGAAAAAGGCAATTACGCTGAAGCCAAAGCCCAGGCCGACCTGGTGCTCAAGCGGCGCATTGTCATTGACCGGGGCGCCGCCGCCCACCTAGAAACACGCGGCGTTGTGGCCAGTTGGGACGATAAAGCCCAAGAGTTGACGATGTGGGACACCACCCAATCTCCTATTCCTATTCGCAACGGCACTGCAGCAATGTTAGGTCTATCCGAACACCAGGTGCGGGTGATTGCCCCCTTTGTGGGCGGCGGCTTTGGCCCCAAGATTATGATGTTCCAGCCGGAAGAGGTGTTATTACCCTGGGCTACCATGAAACTCAAACGTCCGATCAAATGGATTGAGGATCGCCGCGAGAATTTTTTAGATACCACCCAAGAACGGGGTCAGGTTCACGATGTGGAGATTGCCTTGACCAAAGATGGCCGCATCCTGGGCTTCAGCGATGTCTTCATCCACGATACCGGCGCATACGACTCTTACGGCATGACCGTACCGCTCAATACCCAGTGCCATGCTATGAGCGCCTATGATGTACCCAATTATTACACCGAGGTGAAGATGGTCTTCACCAACAAGATGATCGTAACGCCGGTGCGGGGCGCCGGCCGGCCGCAAGGTATTTTTGTAATGGAACGGATGCTTGACCTGGCGGCCAAAGAGTTGGGGCTTAATCCGGTAGAAATCCGCAAGCGGAATTTCATTCCGCCCGATAAGTTTCCGTACAAACACAACATCATCGACCAGGCTTTTACCCCCTTAATCTTTGACAGTGGTAACTACCAGGCTGTGATCGAAAAAGCGGCGGCGATGATCGATTACGAACATTTTGTCAAAGAAGAGCAGCCCCGGCTGCGGGCCGAAGGCAAGCATGTCGGGATCGGCATCGTCTCCTTTATCGAAACGACCGGCGTAGGCCCTTACGAAGGGGCGCGCATTACCGTGGGGGCCAGCGGCAAAGTGAACGTGGTCACCGGCGTTGGCACTCAGGGACAGGGGCATTTTACCTCCTTTGCCCAGATTGCCGCCGACCAACTTGGCGTAGATGTTCGGGATATCAAAGTTGTTACCGGCGACACGGCCCAGTTCCACTGGGGCACCGGCACCTTTGCTAGTCGCGGCGCGGTGGTCGCCGGTAATGCTGTTCATGCGGCAGCCGTCAAAGTCCGGGCCAAGATTCTAAAATGGGGCAGTAAACTACTCGATGTTCCCGAAGAAGAATTAGAATTGGCTGATGGGCAGGTGCGAGTGGCTGATCTGCCGGAAAAAGCGATCAGCCTGGGTGAGTTAGCGGTCATTGCCAACCCGCTGCGCGGTACGGTGGAGCCGGGCACCGAGCCGGGTCTGGAAGCAACCGACTACTTTGGCCCACCGTATGGCGCCACCGCCAACGGCGCCCACGCCATGATTTTAGAAGTCGACCCGGAAACCATGATGGTCGAAATCAAAAAATATGTGGCGGTTGAAGATTGCGGTACCGTCCTCAATCCGCTCATTTTGGAAGGCCAGGTTCAGGGTGGACTTTCAATGGGGTTGGGCAACGCCTACTATGAACAGCTTATCTATGATGAAAACGGCCAGCTCCTCAATGCCTCATTTATGGATTATCTCATCCCCAGAGCAACGGATATGCCACTCCGAATCGAATTGGGGCATGAGGAAACCAAATCGCCGCTGAACGCGTTGGGCAGCAAAGGGGCCGGCGAAGCCGGAGCCATTCCGGTGCCGTCGCTGTTTGCCCAGGCCTTAGAAAACGCCCTGGCCGATTACAATCTGGAAATTCTGGATATGCCGTTAAGCCCCAACAAGTTGTTTGAGTTGTTGCACAAGAAATAGAGATTTGAGATTGGAGATTAGAGTCTTCTGATCTCCATAACACAAGGAGATTCAACTGTGAAACTACAAGGCGAGTATTTATTCGATGGCCCGCGCCAGGCGGTCTGGGAGATTGTGCGCGACCCGGAGGTGTTGGCCAAAGCCCTGCCCGGCACGCAAAGCCTGGAGAAGGTTGCGGAAAACGTTTATGAAGGCAAAATGAATGTGCGGATTGGGCCGGTAGCCGGCCTCTTTTCCGGCAAACTGGTTGTCTCCAACGAAGTGCCGCCCGAAAGCTACACTTTGACGGTCGAGGGTAAAGGCGGCCCTGGCTTTGGTAAGGGCACCGGCGATGTGCAGTTGATCGACCAGGGCGATGGCACCACCTTAATGAAATATGAGGGCGATCTACAGGTGGGCGGAACCATCGCCAATGTCGGCCAGCGCCTCATCGAGACGGTGGCCAACAGTATGGCCAAGCAAGCCTTTGAGTCTCTCAATCGATCACTACAAGCACGACTTGAAGGCGAGGCTGAGGGCGTTGCCGTTGAATATCAAGCCCCCTCGGAGCTTCAGTTTGCCGCGGGAGTGGCTAAAGATATGGCCGCCCAATTCTTCTCACCCGAATACAAGAGCCTCTGGATTACGATTGGGGTCGCCATCTTTGCTCTGCTGATCGGCTACTCGTTGGGCCGGAGTGGACGACGTTGATCCAGTCAACCAAGAGCTGCGAAAGACGAGGGACCAAGGATGAAAAATGTCTTTAGTCACTGGTCCTTCGCCAGAAGGTGGCGCAGAAAGGAGGTGAACCAACTGAACATAAACTACCTAAAATTGAATATTTAGAGCCAAGAAGGTCTAATATCCAAATACATCGAAGTATAACGTAATAGGAGGGAAAGATATATATGAGTACCACAACTGCGACAAAAGAAAGAATCATGGGCTATTTGCCAGAGGATCGGCCGCCATGGGGCCAGATGATCATTCTGGGCTTCCAGCACGTCATCACCATGTTCCCGGCGACGGTATTGTGCGCCTTGCTGATGGGCTTCCCGGTCAATACGGTCCTGACGGTTACCGGTTTGGGGACGGTAGTAGCCTTGATCGCCTCCAAATTACTCATCGGCACCTACATCCCGCTCTACTACGGTTCCAGCTTCAGCTACATTGCGGCGGTGGTGGCCATTACCGAGGCCCAGTATGGCGTTGAAGCCCCCCCTGAAATTCTGAGTGTGGTCCAGACCGGCTTCATCGCCACGGCGATCATCAACATCGTGATCGGCTTGATTATCCGCAGCGCCGGCGGCAAGAAAAGTCTTGACAAAATTTTACCCCCGATTGTGACCGGTCCGGTCGCGACCGTCATCGGGATTGGCCTGGGCTTTGCTGCCCTGGGGATGGCCTCCGGCACCTGCTGTGGGACCACGGGCGATTTGAGTTGGTGGATTGTGTCCACTATAACCCTGGTGGTAACGATTGCCTTTTCCGTGTATCTACAAGGAAAAGGCTTCATCGGCCTGATCCCGATCCTGCTGGGCGCCATTGTCGGTTACATTGTGGCCATCCCCTTTGGCCTGGTCAATTTTGACATCATTGGCACATCCGCCCTGATTACACCGCCTAATCTCACCTTCCCCGACTTCACCCATGAGCTGACGATCACGGCCATGTTCAGTATTGGAATTATGGCCATCGCCACCATCCCCGAGTCAACGGCCCACCTCTACCAGATCAGCCTGTATGTAGATGCTTTGGCCGTAGAGCAGAAGCGTGATCGCTACCGGCTGGGCCAATATATCGGCCTCAACCTGGTGGTCGACGGGATCAATGACTTCGTTAACGGCCTGCTTGGTAGCACCGCCGGCACCAACTACGGCGAGAACAACTCGCTGATGGTGATCACCCGCAACTACTCCGGTCCGGTCTTGATTATGGCCGGCGCCATTGCCGTGCTCCTCGGCTTTATCGGCCCACTCAAGGACATCGTGGCTACGGTGCCAACGGCCGTGTCCGGTGGTCTGGCCATTTACCTGTTTGGGGTCATTGGCATGCAAGGTATTGCTTTGATGATGGCCGAAAAAGTGAACCTGTTCGATCCCAAGCAACTGGCGATTGGCGCGGTCATCCTGATCGTTGGCATCGGCGGCAACATCGGCTACCCGGGTGGCTTTCTGCCCATCCCCTTACTGGAAGGGATTTTCCCGTTCGGTTGGCCGGCGATTGCGACCGCAGCCGTGGCCGGTATTCTGCTGAACTTGTTGTTCCTGGCGGTCAAGGCGCCCGAACGAGAGGCCATTCAAATCAGCCTCGATTAGCAAGTGCAGGAACTCAGGTGAGTTTACTTATTGGCAATCTACGGGTAAGAAACCACCTGTATTAACCCCAACGGCAGGGGGTGAACGATCCAATGCCCCCTGCCATAACTTTTACTCCGTATTGCGTAGTGCGTATTTCATCTCAAGTCTACGGTTAAAGTCGGTTTACGCAGTACGCAGCACGCAGTACGTAGTGCCGGATAGAAAGTATAACCACGACCAAGTAAATTCATTAAGGAGGTGATCTGTTGTGCATAACCCAACCCCTGGACTCCCCGAGTTCGATTATATAAAACCGGCCTCGTTAGCCGAAGCCAGCCGGTTTCTGGCCGATCATGTTGGCGAGGCGCGGCCGTTGATGGGCGGGACCGATACATTTGTGCGCATGCGCGACGGTTTTTGGAAAGAAAAATATATTGTCGACGTAAAAAATCTGGCTGGGATGAAGGACATTTCATTCGATCCGGCCGGCGGGCTGACCATCGGCGCCTCGGTCAATATGAATCGAGTGGTAGCCTCAGCCGAAGTCCAAAAGCATTACCCCCTCCTGGCCGAGGCTGCTCACAGTGTGGCCAGCTACCAATTACGCTCTCGAGCTACGATAGTCGGCAACATCTGTAATGCTTCTCCGGCCGGCGACACCATCGGCGCCTGTCTTGTGTTAGACGGGGTGTTACAGATTCACGGTGTAGCCGGCATCCGGGAAGAACCGTTGAACACGTTCTTTGTCGGACCTGGCAAGACCGTATTGAAACCGGGTGACATCGCCACGGCCATTAGATTTCCGTTGCCGCCGGCGGGCAGCGCCGGCAAATATATCAAACTGGGGCGCAATGCTCTCAGCGACCTGGCCATCGTGGGCGTCACCGTCCTGGGTTATCCCGATGGTGAAACCGGTTCCGGCTATCGCTTCCGGCTGGCCCTGGCCTCAGTCGCCCCGACGCCGCTGGTCGCCGTCAAGGCGGAAGGGATTCTGGCCGCCAAACCGATCACGCCCGAAGTCATCGCCGAGGCAGCCCAGCGGGCGATGGAC
>CAYZHI010000044.1:0-14639 GCA_964477335.1 uncultured Caldilineaceae bacterium
ACATTGTGATGGGCAGCAAGTTTTTGCGGGCTGACCTTGTTTACGCTTGGCCGACTACCGAGATTGCCGTGATGGGGGCTGAGGGCGCGGTCAATATTCTATACGGCAAACAATTGAAAGAGGTAGAAGACGCCGCGGCCGAACGGGCTCGCCTGGTTAAAGAATATCGCGACAAGTTTTCAACGCCTTATACCTCGGCTGCGGCCGGTTATGTTGACGATATCCTGATACCGGCAGAAACACGGCCACGCCTGATTGCGGCGTTGGAGCTGCTGCGCAACAAACAGGCCAGCTTACCTCCCAAAAAACATGGCAACCTGCCCCTATGATGGATCTACAGAGTCAAGAAATGCGGAGGTGTTGTTGTGTCTAATCCACTTTTACAGGGCCTGATAATCAGTATTGTGGGTATGACCTTCCTGTTCGCGGCGATGGGCCTGCTCATCCTGGCGATGACTGTGCTAGAGTGGTTATTCCGTCCCAAAACAGCCAGACCTGACACAACGCTACCAGACCAAAAAACCACCAGCAGCTCAGCGCAGCAAGCAACAGCAGAGGCAGAGATTGCCGCAGCTATTGCTACGGCGCTGCTGTATTTACGTTCACTCGATATTCACGAAAGTGGGTTGGGTTCAACTCTTGAGACCGGCCCCTCCCGCTGGTGGTTTGTAGGCCGGACCCAACAATCTCCGGCCGATGCTCTGAAGATCAACCGATGGAGAAACTAGCTATGAGCAAGCGTAAGTTAAAACTAACGGTAAATGGTAAATCTTACACTGTCGAAGTTGGCAGTCTGGCTGAGAGGCCGGTCACGGTGACCGTCAACGGGCAACCTTATGTGGTAGAAATAAGCGGTACGGAAGTGACAAGTTTAGCTGTGCCGGCTATGCCAGAAACCGTAGCCAGAACAGTGCCAGCCGCGCCGCCGCCACCGGCGCCAACCGCGCCGGCGGCAGGCGCCGGCGCGAATGCAATAACGGCCCCTATGCCTGGCCTCATTGTAGACGTTTATGTTAAAGCCGGCGATCAGGTCAACCCCGGTCAGGAGGTTTGCTCCCTGGAAGCTATGAAAATGAAGAACGCCATTCGTTCACCGCGCGCCGGGGTAGTGGCCTCGGTGGCTGTGCACGAGGGACAAAAAGTGGCTTACGGCGAAATTCTAGTAACATTCGAATGAGGACTCTATGCAATTAGAAAACATATTACAACTTTTGTCAGCCCCAACTTTTTGGACCTGGCAAATGGTGGTAATGATCATTGTCGGCGGAGTGCTCATTTATTTGGCCATCGCCAAAGAGTACGAACCGATGTTGTTACTGCCCATTGGCTTTGGCGCCATTTTAACCAATCTTCCCCTAACCGGTATAGCCAGCGACGAAGGTCTCTTCGGTATTTTCTATAAATTTGGCATCAAAACGGAAATCTTCCCCTTACTTCTTTTCATCGGCTTGGGGGCAATGACCGATTTTGGCCCACTATTGGAGAATCCCAGAATGGCCTTACTGGGCGCGGCCGGTCACTTTGGGATCTTTGCCACCCTTATGCTTACGCTTATACTCGGGTTTGGCCTGGATGAAGGCGCGGCTATCAGCGCCATTGGCACAATGGATGGGCCAACCTCAATCTACGTGGCATCTATTTTAGCACCCCATATGTTGGCGCCCATTGCGGTGGCAGCTTATAGCTATATGTCATTAGTACCCATCATCCAACCACCGATAATGCGCCTGCTCACCACTGAAGCCGAGCGTAAAGTTCGGATGCCCTATAGTCAACGTGAAGTACCCAAAATAACTAGAGTGCTCTTTCCAATCGTGGTCACTATCATCGTTACCCTATTGGCTCCCGTGGCGTCGCCGCTAATTGCCACGTTGATGTTTGGCAATCTGATGCGCGAGTCTTTGGTGGTCGACCGGTTGGCGCGGTCGGCCCAAGATGAAATTGCGAATGTTACCACCATTTTTCTGGGCTTGACCATCGGCGCGTCGATGACGGGCGCAACCTTTATCCGGATTGACACGTTATTGATCCTCGCTTTAGGGTTATTTGCTTTCGTAATTGATATGGCTGGCGGCGTGCTCTTCGCCAAGGTACTGTACATCATTTCGGGTAAGAAATTCAATCCGCTCCTGGGAGCAGCCGGCATTAGCGCCTTTCCAATGTCTGCCCGCGTAGTGCAAAGGGTGGCCCAAGAATACGATTACCAGAATTTTTTACTGATGCACGCTATGGGCGCCAATACCGCTGGTCAATTGGGCAGCGTTATAGCCGGTGGACTGTTGTTGGCCTTAATAACGGGATTAATTTAGACGCTCTGTCAATAAGGAAACATTAATGGCAGACAAAATCATAGAATTAGCCCAGGCAGCCGCCCTCATCCCTGATGATGCAACCGTCTCTTTGGGCGGCTTTACTACGCAACGCCACCCGATGGCTTTTGTCTATGAACTTATCCGGCTGAGACGACGCAACCTCTACCTGTTCGGCCATTCGCCTGGCGGGGATTGGGATATTCTCATTGGCGAAGCCACTTAAACACCCGTCCCCGTCGCCGAGGAGCTGCGCATCCTGCGCCAGGTCGCCGATCCGGAGAGAGTTTTTTTGAAATAAGCCAACTCTTTGACATTGTCTCTGCTTCTGATACAATGTTGCTGGTAAATGCTTATATGGGAGCAGGTGGGATGATCAGCACATCAGGTGAAAGAAAAAATTTATGGCAGCGGCTGGACGGACCGCTCAAGGTTGGTCTGTCGTTTGCCTTCTTAGGGATTGTTTTGACCATTATCGGCATCTTTCGCGATCCCACTACGCCGGTAACGGCCTGGTCGCTGGGCATAGGCAGCCTCATCTCCGGGCTAACCTGGGGCCTGGTCAGTTGGGCGATTGCCACCGCCGCCGTCGAAGTAGAAGAGGACGTTCGCCAGGCGGAAGCAGCCGCAGCCCTGGCAGAACCGTCAACCGCTCTGCCCGATGAGTCGGTTTGAGGTTATTGCCAGTGGCGCGATTGGCCTGATAGGAGCCGTTGTTCTAACAGCCCTATGCCTCTTAATCGCCCAATGGTGGCTGCCGGTGTTGCTTACCTCACCCATCCTGGTGGGTGGATTATTTCTGTTCCTGATCGTTTTTTCGTTAGCCGAAATTCCGGTGATGATCTTTGGGATCCGCCGGATTGCGACCAGCGTCAATCCCAAAGCCCGGTATCTGGCCCTTTTGACAACTACCGGCTACATCCTGTTTGGCGCCGTCTACGCTGCCCCGTTCATTCTATTGACAGGCCGAGTAGGGTTAGGGGTAGCCCTGGCCGGCTTAAGTGTAGTTCGCTTCATTACTGCATTAATTCTGCTGCCCCAACATGCCCCAGAGACTACTCACAGCACCGGGGGCAGCCAGTCGGCCTCAAAACAATCCCGCTGACCACCGGCTTGGACACCTTGAACAGGATGAGCTGAAAGGAATAGGCTCGGCTAACCCAGACCAGAAAGCGAAAACTTACTTATGACGCTTGAAGAAATCAACCAGATGATTGAGGCGGCCCGTCAAGAAGGTGAGATTCCGGATTTACGGCGGCTCGATCTGGAAAAAGCTAATCTCAGCGGGGCCGACTTAAGTGGAGTCAACTTGAGTTATGCAAATCTGAGCCGGGCCATCTTGTGGGGCACCAATTTTGAAAAGAGCAACCTGACCGGCGCAGATTTACGCAAAGCCGACTTGAAAGGGGCATCCCTGAGAAACGCCAACCTGTTGGGCGCAAACCTGGCCAAAGCCAAGCTGGCCGGAGCTGATTTGTTGGAGGCTACCCTGCGCAATGCCAATCTCAGTGATGCCGACTTGCGCGGCGCGAGCCTGACGGAGTCCATGATGCGCGGCGCCGGACTGGTTGTCGCCAACCTCCATCGAGCTGACCTGGAAGGGGCTAACCTGATTCGGGCGGATTTGCGCGGGGCGCAAGTTACTGAGGAACAACTTCGCCAGGCCAAAAGCCTCAAAGGGGCAGTTATGCCAGACGGCTCAATCCATTCGTAAACCAACACAAAAGGGGGCAATTTCATACCGATGTCTGCAACAATCTCCGCCGGCGCGCGCTGGCGCGCTGCGATGGCTGAAGAGTCTCCCCTCCAAATCGTCGGCACCATCAATGCTTATACCGCTCTATTAGCCGGCCGGGCCGGTTTCCGGGCGATTTATCTATCCGGGGCTGGCGTGGCCAATGCCTCTTTTGGCCTGCCTGACCTCGGCCTGACCACTCTGAATGATGTGGCCGAAGAGGTGCGCCGTATCACCGCCGCCACCGACTTACCCCTGCTGGTAGATGCTGACACCGGTTGGGGTGCGGCCTTCATGATTGCCCGCACTGTGCGAGAATTGAACCGCGCCGGCGCAGCCGGGTTGCACCTTGAAGACCAGGTCCAGAGCAAACGGTGCGGCCACCGCCCAGGTAAAGCCCTGGTTTCGGCCACCGAAATGGTCGATCGTCTCAAAGCCGCGGTCGATGGCCGGACAGATGAGCAATTCATCATCATGGCCCGCACCGACGCCCACGCTGTGGAAGGGTTGGCGGCGGCCATTGACCGTGCCCAGCAGTATGTGGCCGCCGGCGCCGATATGATTTTTGCCGAAGCTCTGACCACCCTGGCCGAGTATCGCCAGTTCACCGCTGCCGTTGACGCGCCGGTTCTGGCCAATCTAACCGAATTTGGCAAAACACCGCTCTTTACCGTCGAAGAGTTGCGGCAGGTGGGGGTCAAACTGGCGCTCTATCCCCTGTCGGCCTTTCGGGCGATGAGCGCGGCGGCGCTCAAAATTTACACCACCCTTCGACAGGAAGGCAGCCAGCAAGCGGTCATTGGCCTGATGCAAAGCCGGGCCGAACTGTACGAAGTACTGGGCTATCACGCCTTTGAACAAAAACTTGATGAGCTATTTGCGAAAGAGGAGGAAAATAAGCGATGACAAGTCCCAAAAAAACCGGCGCCGGGCTGCGGGGGCAAACCGTCGGCCAAACCGCCATTGCAACAGTCGGCAAAGAAGGGCGGGGCCTCACTTACCGCGGTTACAGCATCAATGACCTGGCCGAGCTGGCTCGTTTTGAAGAGGTGGCCTATCTATTGCTGTACGGGCGTTTACCTAACCAGGCTGAACTGGCTACTTATGTGACCAAACTCAAAGGTTTACGCGGCCTGCCCCCCGCATTACGGACAGTCCTGGAGCAGATTCCGGCCGACGCCAACCCGATGGATGTGCTGCGGACCGGCTGCTCGATGCTGGGCACACTGGAGCCAGAAACCAGTTTCAGCCAACAGCAGGATATTGCCGATCGGTTGCTGGCTATCTTTCCCTCGATTCTGTGCTACTGGTACAGGTTCGTCCAAGATGGGGTGCGCCTTGAGGTGGAAACGGATGATGACTCAGTGGGGGCCCATTTTCTACACTTGCTACACGGCCGGCCAGCCAGCGACCTGCACCAACGCTGTATGAACAGCTCCCTGGTTCTCTATGCCGAACACGAATTCAACGCCTCGACCTTTGCCTGCCGCGTTTGCACCGGCACCCTGTCCGATATTTACTCGGCCGTTACCGCCGGCATCGGCACTTTGCGCGGGCCGCTGCACGGCGGGGCAAACGAAGCGGCTATGGAGTTGATTGAACGGTTCAACACCCCGGCAGAAGCCCGCCAGGGCGTTTTGGAGATGCTGGCCCGTAAAGAAAAAATAATGGGCTTTGGTCATGCCGTCTACCGGGAGTCTGACCCGCGCAGCGAGGTCATCAAAGTGTGGGCCAGGCGCTTGGCCGCCGAAGCTGACGACGCCTATCTCTTTGCCATTGCTGAAGCCATCGCCGAGACTATGTGGTCTGAAAAACGGCTCTTCCCCAACCTGGATTTCTACAGCGCCCCCACGTATCATTTTATGGGTATTCCCACGCCGCTGTTCACCCCTATCTTTGTGATGGCCCGGGTAACCGGCTGGTCGGCGCACATTATGGAACAGCGGGCGCATAACGTGCTCATCCGGCCCAACGCCGAGTACGTTGGTCCAGATGACCAGCCGTGGCTGCCCATCGAAAGCCGAGCTTGAGGTGAGGTAGATCATTATGTCACATCACACTCTGCTTGAGGCTAAACGTCCCGACCCCGATCAGGTCCTGGTAGACATCGCCGATTATGTGCTGAACTACGACGTGAGCCAGAGCCAGGAGGCGCTGGAGACAGCGCGCTACTGTCTCCTTGATAGTCTGGGTTGCGCGATGCTCGCCCTCAGTTATCCGGCCTGCACCAAGCTGCTGGGGCCGATTGTACCTGGCGCCGTGATGGCGGGTGGGGTCAAAGTTCCGGGGACTGCTTACGAACTCGATCCGGTGCGGGCGGCGTTCAACCTGGGGACGATGATCCGCTGGTTGGATTTCAACGATACCTGGCTGGCCGCCGAGTGGGGCCATCCCTCCGACAATCTGGGCGGCATCCTGGCTGTGGCCGATTATCTCAGCCGCCGGGCCATCGCCGCAGCCAAAGCGCCGTTAACAATGGCCGATGTGCTGATGGCGATGATCAAAGCCCATGAAATTCAAGGGGTCATTGCCCTGGAAAATGGCTTTAACCGGGTCGGGTTGGATCACGTGCTACTGGTTCGGATTGCTTCGACTGCGGTTGTCACCGGTCTGCTTGGCGGCAGCCGGGCCGACATCATCAATGCCTTGTCCAATGCCTGGCTTGATGGTGGGGCGCTGCGGACCTATCGCCACGCCCCCAATACCGGCTCGCGCAAAAGTTGGGCCGCCGGCGACGCCACCAGCCGGGCCGTCTGGCTGGCCTTGAATGCGCTCCGGGGCGAAATGGGGTACCCTTCGGCCCTGTCGGCGCCGGGGTGGGGCTTTCAGGATGTCCTGTTCAAGGGAAAATCGTTGAGCTTTAGCCAGGGTTTCGGCAGCTACGTGATGGAAAACGTTTTGTTCAAAATTTCTTTTCCGGCTGAATTTCACGCCCAGACTGCCGTAGAGGCAGCCCTTAAATTGCATCCGCAGGTTAAAGAGCGACTGGAGGAGATCGACCGGGTGGTAATCGAAACCCAAGAGTCAGGGATGCGCATCATCAATAAAACCGGCCCGTTGGACAACCCGGCCGACCGGGATCACTGTATCCAGTATATGGTCGCCGTGCCGCTGCTCAAAGGCAGTCTCACCGCCACAGATTATGAGGACGATGCGGCGGCAGACCCCCGCATCGACGCTCTACGGGCCAAAATGACCGTACAGGAAAACGAACGTTTCAGCCGGGATTACCTCGATCCAGCCAAACGCTCCATTGGCAACGCAGTCCAGGTTTTCTTTGCGGATGGGACGGCCACCGAACGGGTTGAGGTGGAGTATCCTATTGGACATCGCCGCCGGCGCGCCGAAGGTATACCCCTGCTTTTAGCCAAGTTTCAACATAACATCGCTACCCGGCTCTCCCCGCGCCAGTGTGAGCAGGTATTCCGCCTTTGCACCGATCAGCAGCAACTTGAGGCTACGCCGGTCAATGAATTTATGGAGCTGTGGGTGATATGATTTTGGCTATACGAATGTGGCAATTTCTGTTAAGGACTTTTTGGAAATGGCTGGCATCGTAGCCCCTTCGGCCGGATAGCCAACCACCAGAATGAGGAAGGGTCGTTCATTGGCCGGCCGCTCCAAAATCTCGTTCAGGAAACCCATCGGACTGGGCGTATGGGTTAGCGACACGAGACCGGCGTGGTGGATGGCGGTAATCAAGATACCGGTGGCAATCCCAACCGACTCGGACACGTAGTAGTGCTTGATTTTGCTCCCATCGGCGGTCAGGCCGTAATTTTGGGCAAATATAACAATCAGATAAGGCGCGGTTTCCAAAAAGGGTTTGACCGCATTGGTCTCAAAAGGAGCCAGATCTTCCAACCACTCATTGGGCGCCCGGCCACTGTAAAAAGCTCGCTCTTCGGCTTCGGCCCCTTCCCTGATTTTTTGCTTAACTGCCGCATTGCTCACCACTACAAAATGCCAGGGCTGCTTATTAGCCCCGTTTGGGGCCGTCCCGGCGGCTAACAAACATTGCTCAATGATCTCACGCGGCACTGGCCGATTGGAAAAATGGCGCACCGTCCGCCGCCTACGCATATCGGCATAAAACTCAGCCGCCCGGCGTTGCATCTCCTCCACAGGATACTCGCGGTAATGGGAAAGGGGCACAAAGTTAGTTGAGTCAGTCATAAAAACCTCCAACCACCCTACGCGCTAACACAAACAGATTTAAGGCAGTATAGCCGGGTCAATCCCAACCAACAAATCAGCCGTTGTTCAGCAAGATTTATCATCTACCCCGTTGGCCTGGCCGCGTGAACAGACCAGCCCAAATTGTCAGCCCATAAAAAAGGGCGGAGGAAGTCTCTCCGCCCTTTGTACGTTTCTGTAGCTGTTTTAATGCTGACTTAGCAACAGATTGACGTATTGCGCCCGCTCAAAGGCAAAAGGATCATCGCAGTTCTTCTGGCTAAGCTTACCCCTAAAGTCATCCAGCGACTCGTACCCCTTTTCGTCCATCCAGGCCTCAAGCTCGCGCAACATGGTTGAAAGATACGGGATTCCGTGAATGTAAAGCGCCGAGGCTACTTGAACAATTGTGGCTCCAACCAGGATCGCCCGAGCCACGTCCGCCCCTGAATGAACGCCAGTATTGAGCGCCATATCGGCTTTTATATGGCCGTAAATACGAGCCACCCGGTTTAAGGGGAGTCTCATCTCTTCGGGGCTGCTGTAGGCCATTTTACTTTGCAAAGTTTCGGTTTCGATATCGATGGTGGGCCGGACAAAGCGGTTGAAAAGCACCAGAGCTTCGACGCCGCGCTTATCCAATTCAACGGCAAGATTGAGGGTGGAAGCATAGTATGGACTCATCTTGACCGCAACCGGAAGCTTTACCTCCGCCTTGACGCTAGACACAATATCAAGTAATTCCTGCTCAAGTTCAGCACCTGGCCGGTCAGGATTGGTGCCCATAATATAGACATTCAATTCCAAACCATCGACGCCGGTTGACTCCAATTGGCGGGCATAATTTACCCAAGAACCTCGTGAGACCGCGTTCAAACTGGCAATAAGTGGCATCTTGACGGCTTTGCGAGTCTTTTCAACCCACATGAGATGCTCATCGGCCTGACCGTGCTCAATGGCCGGAAAGAAGGAGAGCGCCTCCGGATAGCTTTCGCCGCCCATAGCCAGGTAATCGTCAAACTTCTGTTGTTCAACTTGAATCTGCTCTTCAAATAAGGAACGAATAACCAACGCACCGGCGCCCACTCGTTCCGCCATCTCCACCCGGTCAATCTTACTGGAAATCGAGCAAGCTGACACCACGATTGGACTCTTGAGAGGAATCCCCATATAGGTTGTTGACAAGTCACTCATTGTTATCTCCTTCAAATGATGATTTACCCACGCAACACACAAGATGCCACAGATTGGGCCATCTCCTATCTTAACCGAATCTTACCCAAAAGATAAGTGACATTTATCCATAAATTAGTGACAAATTACACTATTTTGTAAGTTAACACGGTGCTATACTGGCTAAAGACATAAATGTTGGTGGATCAAAATTGATCGTTTTAGGACGAAAGACACACGTCGAATTCAAGGGTGAGTCCAGGTGTCACATTTGGGGTTCGGACTGGGTCAATCGTCCTTTTTTGTCTGGCAATAATCAAAGATCTAAAGAAACTTAATTTTTCTGGAGGAAATCTCTATGTCTGGTAGTACTCGTCATATGGTAACGATTGATGGCAATACCGCCGCGGCTTATGTGGCCCACGCTACCAATGAGGTGATTGCCATCTACCCCATCACCCCCTCCTCGCCAATGGGCGAAACGGCCGATGAACTCTCGGCCGCTAGGGAAACCAATATCTGGGGTACTGTGCCAACGGTTATCGAGATGCAGTCGGAAGGGGGAGCAGCCGGGGCAGTTCACGGCGCTCTCACCACAGGCGCGCTGACCACCACCTTCACCGCGTCACAGGGTTTGTTGTTGATGATTCCCAACATGTACAAGATTGCCGGCGAGTTGACTCCCACCGTCTTCCACGTGGCTGCCCGCTCTTTGGCCGCCCAGGCCCTGTCAATTTTTGGCGACCATTCCGATATCAATGCTACTCGCGGCACCGGCTTTGCCTTGTTAGCTTCAAATAACATTCAGGAAGTGATGGACTTTGCCCTCATTGCGCAGGCCGCCACTTTGGAAGCCCGGGTGCCCTTTGTGCACTTCTTCGACGGCTTCCGCACCTCGCACGAGATCCAAAAGGTCGAGGAACTCAGCCAGGACGATATGCGGGCCATGATCGATGATGAGTTGGTGATGGCTCACCGCCGCCGCGGCCTCTCCCCGGATCGCCCGGTTATGCGCGGCACCGCCCAGAACCCCGATGTTTACTTCCAGGGCCGGGAGACGGTCAACGCCTACTATCTCAAAACGCCCGCTATCGTTCAAAAGGCTATGGACAAATTTGCCGGGCTTACCGGCCGGCAATATCACCTGTTTGATTACGTCGGCGCCCCCGATGCTGAACGAGTGGTCGTGGTTATGGGCTCCGGCGCGGAGACCGTGCATGAAGTGGTCGAATATCTGGTGGCCCAGGGCGAAAAAGTGGGCGTGCTGAAGGCGCGGTTGTACCATCCTTTTGCCGGCGAGGCCTTTGTGGCAACCTTGCCCAACACGGTCAAAGCTATCGCTGTGCTTGACCGTACCAAAGAACCGGGCGCGCTCGGCGAACCGCTGTACCGGGATGTGGTTACAGCGCTGAGTGAAGCGGTAGCCAACGGCCAACTGGCCCAGATGCCGGTGATTGTTGGTGGGCGCTATGGGCTTGGCTCCAAAGAATTCAATCCGGGCATGGCCAAAGCTACTTTAGATAATCTGAAAGCTGAAAAGCCCAAAAATCGCTTTACAGTGGGGATCATCGACGACGTGACCCAGACCAGCCTGGAGTGGGATGACGATTTTTCCAGCCTGCCCAAGGGCGTCCACCAGGCGATGTTCTACGGTCTGGGCGCGGATGGCACTGTGGGCGCTAACAAAAACTCCATCAAGATTATTGGTAAGGCCACCGACAATTACGCTCAGGGCTACTTTGTGTACGACTCCAAGAAATCCGGGGCTATGACCATCTCGCATCTCCGCTTCGGCAAAACGCCCATCCGCAGTACTTATCTGATCAAAAAGGCTAACTTTCTGGCCTGTCACAACTACAGCTTTGTCGATCGTTTTGACATGCTCGACCACGTCGTTAAGGGTGGTACTTTTTTGCTCAACAGCCCGTACAGTAGCGACGAGATCTGGGAAAAGTTGCCGAAGCGAGTTCAACAGCAAATCATCGACAAACAGTTAAAATTCTACGTTATCGATGCCATCAAGCTGGCCCAGTCGATAGGATTGGGTGGCCGCATTAACGTCATCATGCAGACCGCATTCTTCTTGATTTCCGGGGTGCTGCCCGAAGAGCAAGCCATCGACTTTATCAAGCTGGCCGTAGAAGACACCTACGGCTCCAAAGGCAAAGTAGTGGTGGATATGAATATCCGGGCGGCGATGCTGGCCAAGGAGCGTATTGCCAGAGTTAAGGTGCCGGCCAAAGTAACCAGCGACCGGGAGATGCGAAGCATCATTTCCGCAGATATGCCCGATTTTGTCAAAAATGTAACCGCCAAAATCATTGCCGGCGAAGGGGATAAATTACCGGTTTCGGCTATGCCAGAGGACGGCACATTTCCGGTCGGTACTACCAAATATGAAAAACGCTCGATTGCCATTGAGATCCCGGTCTGGGAGCCGGACATCTGCATCCAATGCAACCAGTGTTCCTTCATCTGCCCCCACGCCACCATTCGCACCAAGATCTATGCGGCGGAGTATGCTAACGGCCAAGCACCGGAAACTTTCAAATCTATTGCCGCGACCGGCAAGGCGCTCAGCGAGATGAAATACACGGTTCAGGTGGCCCCGGAAGATTGCACCGGCTGCGGACTGTGCGTTGAAATTTGTCCGGCGCAGGCCAAAGATGCTTCCGGCAACAAAATCGATAAAAAGGCCATCAATATGATGCCGCTGACTGAAGAGTTGCGCCTCCAAGAAGCCAAGAATTTCGCTTACTACCTGTCCATTCCTGATACCGACCCCAGCCTGTTCAACCGCTTTACGGTGAAAGGGTCGCAGTTGCTGCCGCCGATGTTCGAATTTTCCGGGGCCTGCGCCGGCTGCGGTGAAACGCCCTACCTCAAATTGCTAACCCAACTCTATGGCGACCGGGCGATTATGGCTAACGCCACCGGCTGCTCCTCAATCTATGGCGGCAACCTGCCTACAACACCCTACACCACCCGCGCTGACGGGCGCGGCCCCACCTGGTCCAACTCCCTGTTCGAAGACGCAGCCGAATTTGGCCTGGGTATGCGCCTGACTGTTGACAAAATGGCCGAGTTTGCCCACGAGCAGCTAGAGCTAGTAGCCGGCGAGTTGAACGGTCATCAAGCGCTAGTGGAAGAGATCAAGTCCAGTGCGATGGACAGCCAGGAGGAGATCGAAGCGCAGCGCCGGCGGGTCGAGCAACTCAAGGAACTCTTGAGCAAGAATGACAGTAAGCATGCCAAGCAGTTGCTGTCTGTGGCCGATTTTCTGGTCAGCAAGTCGGTCTGGATCATTGGCGGCGATGGCTGGGCCTACGACATTGGCTACGGCGGTCTGGACCACGTATTGGCTTCCGGCCGAAATGTCAACGTTCTGGTGCTTGATACCGGCGTCTATTCCAATACCGGCGGGCAAATGTCAAAAGCAACCCCACGGGGCGCGGTGGCCAAGTTTGCCGCCGCCGGCAAGAGCCAACCCAAAAAGGATTTGGGTCTTATGGCGATGATGTACGGCAATGTGTACGTGGCTCAGGTGGCTATGGCCGCCAATATGACCCAAACCCTCAAGGCATTTCAGGAAGCGGAAGCTTACGATGGGCCGTCGATTATCATTGCCTACAGCCCTTGCATTGCCCACGGTTTCGACCTGACCAAATCGGCCGATGTGGTCAAAAATGCCGTCGAGAGTGGTTTCTGGCCGCTCTATCGCTACAATCCGCTGAACGCCGCCGAAGGTAAGCACCCTCTCAACCTGGACTCCCGCGCCCCCAAAGTCGATGTGGCCGACTTTATGTATAAACAAAATCGGTTCAGGATGCTCCGCCAGGCTGACCCCAAGCGGGCTGAAAGCCTGTTAGAGCAAGTCCGGCAGGAGGTTGCTAATCGCTGGCAGGTTTACGAGGAACTGGCCAAGGTGTAAAGCAACGTCAACAGAACACACGCTGAGATAAACACAGGCCGGAGGAAAACCTCCGGCCTGTATTTTTTATTCCGGGGTAACTACTCAGCCGGCGCGACTGAAGTCGCTTTTGCAGGGCTTTCGGCCGTAATGTCCGCCTACGCGGACAAAAGTAACCCGTCCACGCAGGTGGACGACCGGTTTTAGTCCTGTAGAGGCGGTTTCAACCGCTTAAGGCTGAGCTGGACCAGTTTAGTTGGCTGTTTTGAGCACGATTGGCAAAAAGACCAGTCGATCCGTGGCCATTGCGTTGGCCGTATCCGTCAAGATGGGCGAGCCATCCAACATCGCGTTCAAAGTGATACTATACCAGATATAATTGGGCAGGCCGGTCAGACTGTACTGGCGGGTTGAATTGGGCAGATTGGTAATCGGGGGTAGTTGATCACCTGTTGGCCCGCCGGTGTAATCGATTCGCCAGGTGGCGGTGCTGGGCAAGGTGGTATTGACCCGCCAGGATAGATGAATGGCCTGATCGGCAGAACGGCCGTGTAAGTCCAGCGGTGGGGGGGGGTGTGACCGCCGGGAGTCCAGCCGGCCAGTTGGGCCATCAGCACCCAAAAAGCCTTGGCCACCCGGATTCCACCAGTTGAGACACTACCCAGATGCCCACCCTCCGTTTCAGTGGTGTAGTGCTGGCAAATGGCCGGAATATTTTGGCCATCATCAGGATGATTTTCAAAATTGTTGCCGTTATCGTAAGGAACACTGTCCCGGTTGTCGTAACAAGGATTGCCAGTCGGATCGTGCGACAAAATATCGGCTACATCAAATAGAACCTTGTTATTGGCGAGGGCGTACTGCCGCATCTGGTCATTAAATGACTCAGAGGTCGTTGTACCTATACTGCGAGCCAGGCTGGTGGTCCAGTAAATGAAGAGCTTATCTGAATGCTGAGCTTCATATGCCTCTAAATCATACACGTCTTGGAGAGTGGGATTATTCCAAAAAAAACCGCCCGGCTGGTCGGCGATGCTTGAGCCCTGGTCCACCTCCAGATAACTAAACTGGTAGGAGACAACGTCATACTGACTGATGACTGGATTGACCATCTCAAAGAAACAGCCGACCTTTTGGGACCATGTCCCACAATCAAGGGTATCGTCCCAGTAAAGATAATCCCAGTTTTGACGTTCATAACCGCCTACCCTGCTCCAATTTACCTCACTTGGGTCAGCCGAGAAAGCCGGCACCACGTGTTCATAGCGCTTACAGCTACTAGGGGCAACCTCATCTGACGGATAATTCAGGCAGTCCAAAGCATCGCTGATGTTGC
>CAYZHI010000045.1:0-14589 GCA_964477335.1 uncultured Caldilineaceae bacterium
TAACAGGTAGCAGGTTACAGGTTGCAGGTAACAAGTTGAACGCAAAGTGGTAGGTGGTGTGGTTTTACCATTCGCTACGTATCGCGGCCATTCACAATTCACTATAAACCCTTTCGTGGCAGGGACCGTTACCAAGATATGCCCAATTTCCAACCAGCCCTCCTCGGGTTAGACATCGGTACCACCTCCACCAAGGCCGTTTTATTTGACCTGTCCGGCGCAGAATTAGCCTCGGCCGAACAGAGTTACCCTTATTTCACCCCCCAGGCCGGCTGGGCCGAACAAAACCCGGCCGATGTCTGGGCGGCCGTAGTCGAGGTGATCCGAGGGGTGCTGGCCGCCGCCGAGACGAAAGCGCACCCGCTGGCGTTGGCCCTGGCCGCCCAGAGTGGCTCATTGCTGCCAACCCAGGCCGATGGCACGCCGCTCTATCCGCTCATCACCTGGATGGACGGCCGCACCGAGGCTTTGGTGAAGCAGTGGCAGCGTGACGGCATCGAGGCGCAGGTCAGGTCGATTAGCGGTTGGCGCTTACATCCCGGCCTGTGCTTGCCGACCATTGCCTGGCTGCGCCAATTCAAACCGGAAGTTTTTGCTGCTGCGGACCGTTTCTTGTCGGCGAATGATTTTTTGGTGTACCGCCTGACCGGGCAGTTTATTACCAATCCCTCCAATGGCGGGGGGATGCAGTTGGCCGATGTAACCACCGGCCAGTGGAGTGAGTTTCTGTGCGACCTGGCCGGGATTCGGCCTGACCAACTGTCGCCGATCCGGCCGGCTGGCGCCATCATCGGCCCCATTACGCCCGAGGTCAGCCGCCTGACCGGCTTACCGGCTGATGTGATGGTGGTAAACGGCGGCCACGATCAGGGCTGTACGGCGCTGGGGATGGGAGTGAGCGCGCCGGGACGGGTACTGCTGGCTTGCGGTACTTCTTGGGTCGTTACCACCGTGGTGGAGGAGCCGGTTATTGAAACTATCCCGGCTGAAATGGACCTCAACTTCCACCCGGCTCCCAGCCGGTGGACCGTTTCGCAGTCGTTGGGCGGCTTGGGCGCGGCGCTGGAATGGTGGCTAAAGCAGGGCTGGCAGGGCGTTGATCGCGCCATACCGGCCAGCCGGGCCGATATGTACGCCGCCTTAAATCAGGAATTGACCCAGACCCGGCCGGGCAGCGGCGGCCTATTCTTCTTACCGCTGGCCGGGGGGCACGTGGAACCGGCCGGGTTGCAGCGAGGCGGCTTTGTGGGATTGCGGCTCGATCATCAACGAGCGGATATGGCCCGGTCGATTATGGAGAGCGCTGTTTTTGAATTGCGCTGGGCCTTGGAGACCATGCAGCAGGCCAGTTTGCAGGCTGAACGGCTGTGGCTGGTTGGTGGAGCGGCGCGGAGTTCGCTCTGGTCGCAAATGGTGGCCGACGGTACCGGTCTACCTGTCTCGTTAAGCCAGTACGGCTATTGGCCGGCGTTAGGAGCAGCCATACTGGCGGGCTGGGGTGTGGGTGTTTTTGACTCGCTGGCAGAGGGGCAACAACAATTTCAGAAATCGTTCCGCCCCATCGTTCCATCTGAGGCTGACCGGCGAGCTTTTGATCAACTTTTTGTTGCCTACCGGCAGTTGACCCGCCTGGTTGATCGGCATTATGTTGCGGCAGTTGATTAGCTTATCTGGTCGATTTGGTATACTATTAGTATTAATGTCTTATATCTAAGCCCTTATTTTTTGGTTAAAGTTATGGGAGGATAGAACTGTTTATGTAGTTTTTTAAAAGGTAGAGTCTAAAACCCGAGGGAATTAGGGTGATGCCAATGGCCGTTGCTTATAATATAGCATCAATTTCTAAACTACTGCATACGGCGCTTCCGGGGGATGCTTTAACTACCTTCTGTTATATCAATTTTCCATCGGTATCTGAGAAATTTGCGTCTGAAACACCCCGCTTATGGAAAATCCAGTTATTGCTTGATTACTGTAAGAATTTCAACCAGTTCGATAAATTATTAAATCAACTGGCTGCTCGCAGTCCCCGCCAGTACGAAAAGTTCTCGACGTTAATTGCAGCGTCTCCCGCTGAACCAAAACCGGATAAGCTTGGCACCAGGAGCCAGGTGGGTGTCAGCTTTGTGGGTGATTGGGCAGAGTTTTCAGTTGAATTACAATTAGCTGCCGTTGGGGCCGTGGCGTCTAGTCTGGATATACCGCGTGAACAAATTGAAGTGTTGCAGGTCCAGGCGGATCGCGCCGGGATAGAATTACAGCTTGAAATGCCTACGGCGGCAGCCGAAGCGCTGATTTCGTTATTTGACGCCAATGATCCGCTGACCAAAGATTTAGGTCTGGTACAAGCCAAACAACTGAATAGTCGCCTTAGATTTACCCAGTCTCAGAAGATTCGAAGGATTCGCAAGCAAACCGACTTACTTTTTAGCTCGGCTGTAACGGGAACGCAGTCGGAAAAGCAGCAAGTAAGCGGCAGACCAGGAGATGCAAAGATGAATTACACCTACACCGAGCCGGTCAGGTTGAAACGGTTGGCCTGGCCCGATGACAATTCCCCCAGGCAAGTCGACGGAACCGAAATTTATACCCCGCCTCCGGAGCCGCTCAGTGAACGGCTCCAAAATCTCATCCGGGAACCCCGTACTATTGAAGCCACGGGCATCCCCGAGCCGTTTTTAACGAGTTTGGCCCTGAAAACGCTCTATTTTGGCGGTCAAATGAAAGGCTGGCAGATCGCCCAGGCGATGCGCCTTAATTTCAGTGGCGTGGTTGAGCCTATTTTACAGATTCTGCGCAACCACAGCCTGGTGCAAGTTACCGGCGGCAGTAACTTGAACCGGGCTTCGTACCAGTACGTGATTACCGATAAGGGTAGCGGCCGGGCCAGGGAGCTATTGGAGCGGAATCGCTACGTCGGGCCGTGCCCGGTGACATTGCCCCATTATATTGAGGTCGTCAAATACCACGCCCACCACCGCCCGACGATTCGGCCGACTGATGTGCAGTGGGTGTTGAAGGGTTTGGTGTTGTCTCAGGAAATCATCGATCGGTTGGGGCCGGCGGTCAATTCCTACAAATCAATCTTTTTGTATGGACCGCCTGGCAATGGTAAAACCAGTATTGCCAAGGCCATTGGCCGTGGCTTGTTGCCGGGCAATATTTTGGTGCCGTACGCTATTTATGAGAGTAATCAGATCATCACCGTGTTCGACCGGGAGACCCATCGCCCGATGATTAGTGAAGAGGCCCAGTTGGCCGAATCTAATGGGTTGGATAAACGCTGGGTCCGCTGTGAAGCGCCGGTGGTCGCAACCGGCGGTGAGTTGACCATGCAGGACCTGGACCTGGCCTGGAGCGACACCAATCGTTATTATGAAGCCCCCTTTCAATTGAAGGCGAATGGTGGGATGCTGCTGGTTGATGATTTTGGCCGGCAGCAAATGGAACCGAAAGAGTTATTGAACCGCTGGATTGTGCCTCTGGAAGAGCGGTTGGACTTTTTGACGTTTCATACCGGCAAAAAGTTCGCTGTTCCCTTTGAAACCCTGCTCATCCTGTCAACCAACCTCGATCCCGAATCGCTGGTAGACGACGCTTTTTTGCGCCGGATTCGCCATAAATTGGGGATCGATAACCCTAGCGAGCAACGGTTCTATGAGATATTTCTGAATAATTGCAAAGCTCGTAACATCAAATTTGATCGAAACGCCTTTGTCCATTTGATGCGGGAGTACTACATCAACGTGGGGCGTCAGATGCGGGCCTGCCATCCGCGGGATTTGCTCGATCAGTTGGTTGATTTTGCCAGGTACCGTGACGAACCGGTTGAGATGAGCATCGATCTTATCGACCGGGCCGCTCGCTCCTATTTTGCCGAGCTGTTCTAAGGGCTTGCCCCCATTCATTTATATGACCAATCACATTCCGCCAGATTCAGCGCGGCCCATCGTGGCCGTGCTCATCGGTAAGAATCATTATCGCCGGATGTTGAGCCAGGCTGCCTGGACTAAACTGCGTAGCTTTGCCCAGGTTGTCGAGCACGTCGGCGAAGAACCGGCCACTAAAGCCGATCTTCTGACCATTCTACCGCCCGCTGTGGCCTGCCTGACCAGTTGGGGAGTGGCCCAACTCGACGCCGAGGTGATGGCCGCGGCGCCGCACTTGAGCATGCTGGCTCATATGGGCGGCAGCGTGCAGCGCTTTGTAAGCGAGGCCATTTGGGCCAGGGGAGTGCGGGTGACTACGGCTGCGCCTGTGCTGGCTGAAGATGTCGCCATTACTACCCTGGGGTTGATGATCGTGGGTATGAAGCGCATCTGGCCGCTGGGCCAGCATGTGCGCGCCGGCGGTTGGCGTGAAAGTCCATACTGGCCGGCTCGCGAACTTCGGCGCAAGGTGGTTGGGGTGGTTGGGGCCAGCAACGTGGGGCGACATCTGATTCGCTTGTTGCGACCCTTTGAGGTCAAGATTTTGCTGTATGATCCCTTTGCCACGGTCACTGAAGCGGCCGGGTTAGGTGTTGAAAAGGTCGAGTTGGCTGAATTGCTCCGCCGGGCCGATATCCTGACCCTCCACGCCCCGGCCAAGGCCGACACCTATCACCTGATCGACGCGGCCGGGCTGGCCTTGCTTCGGGACGATGCCTTGATTATTAATACGGCCCGCGGCGCTTTGATTGACGAAGCGGCTTTGATTGCGGAGTTGAGCCGGGGGCGTTTCTTTGCCTTTCTGGATGTGACCGATCCCGAACCGCCGGCGCTCGATAGCCTGCTGCGGCGGCTGGACAACGTGGTGGTTCTGCCCCATCTGGCCGGTTGCATTGAGGATTGCACCCATCTGGGCGATCTGGCCGTTGAGGAACTGCGTCGCTTCTTTGCCGGAGAACCCCCTCTCTATCCAATTTTGCCGGAAATGCTGAGCCGAGTCTCGTAGCCTATTGTGGCTGGAGTGCATTACCATTTAAGAGACAAATTCGTCGAGGGAAATCGTATCTGCGGGGAAGGCGTTGAGCAATTTTCTATCTGAAGTGACCAATCGTACCCTCAGATCTTGAGCCAGGGCAACAAATTCACAGTCATAAGCCGAACAGCCCGAGGTTGAGGCCAAACTTAATACTTGGATTGACCCAACCTCATATTCACCGCCTCGCATGAGCAGCTCGGCCTCTTGGATCAAGCGCAGGGCTTGATCAAGGCTGAGTAAACTCAGCCGGAGATATAACGCCAGAATATTCCGAAATTCGCTACGCCACAGGCGCGGGGCAGCCCAATCTGCGTCTCTTTCCAGGGCTTTCCTGGCCTGTTGAGACCGTTCACCAGGAATAAGTAAATAAGCAATCGTGTTCGTATCAACCACCATCATTTGCGGCCAAATTCTTTCCCGTTTTCTAGGAGTTGGTCAGTTAGAGTCGGCAGAGACATTTCTTCGTGCAAGGCGTTCAGTCGGGCCAAAAAAGCCTGAGGATTAACTCGTTCACTTCGCAAGGCATTTTCCAGATAGGTAATAATTTGATTATTGAGGCTACGGCGGTGGATCTGCGCCGCATTCTTGAGTCGTTCGTAAAGGTCGGGGGGGATGTTCTTAACTGTAATCGTTGGCATCTTAACCTCTCCTGAAACAAAAGTCTTTTGAAATTTCCGTCGCTGACGCATCCCTACCTACATCTGCATCCGCACGCTTCGCGCAGCGCAGGTGCAAGTGTACCGGTAGCGGATGCGGAGATTATAGCGTACGCTCTGTATAAAAATTGCAATTGGAACCATTATGCAACCATTATGGATGTATGTCAAATCAGTAAACTTTAGCCGATAAGTGATCAACCTTCATCGTCAACTGAAAAGGAGCATTTTATGACGACCCGACGTTTGCACCACATCTTTCAACCCGATGGCCGGGCTTTGATTGTCGCCTTTGACCACGGCCTCATCGATGGCCCGGCCAAAGGTCTGGAGCAGCCGGCCGCTACCCTGGCCAAAATGGTGGCCGGCGGCGCCGACGCTATTTTGACCTCCTACGGCGTGGCAACCTGCTTTGCCAAAGAAATTGCCTCACTGGGATTGATTCTCCGCCTTGATGGCGGCGGCACCAAGCTGGGGGTGATGGGCGGCTCCAGCGGCCAATTCTATACCATCGAGGATGCCCTGCGCCTGGGGGCAGACGCCGTGGCGGTGTCGGCTTTTCCCGGCTCAGCCAAAGAGGAAGCCACCCTGAAAGTATTGGCCCAAGTCATCGGCCAGGCGCACGCCTGGGGCCTGCCGGTGATGGCCGAGATGGTGCCGGGCGGCTTCGACAGCGGCCCGGAATTTCGCACCGCCGAAAGTATCGCCATCTCGGCCCGCGTGGCCGCCGAGTTGGGCGCGGATTGGGTCAAGATTCCCTACGCCGACGGCTTCGAGCGGGTCACTTCGACCTGCTATGTGCCGGCGGTGATTCTGGGTGGGGCGAAAAAAGGCAGCGAGCGGCAGATGCTGGAGACGATCAAGGCGGCCCTGTTGGCCGGCGCGGCCGGGGTGGCCGTTGGCCGCAACATCTTCCAGGCCGATGACCCGGCCCGGATGACTGCGGCGATAGCTAACCTGATCCACCAGAACGCCACGGTCGATGAGGCGATGGATATCCTGATCGGAAAATCGATCTGAGTTTGTGACATTTGTCACTAGCAAATTCAACCGGATTGGTCTATAATAGAGGGGTGAGACAAGGTTGCTATTCTCAAATACGTCTCACCCCATCCGCTATTGCTTTGTCTGGGAATTTCTCATCAAGGCTGTAGTTTCTCCAGTTCAAGTAGACGTCATCCTCAATCCTGTCAAAAGTATCAGCTAACATTGGCTCGAATGAAATAGTAAACTTCCACCGCCTCTGGCGGTGGAAGTTTACTTACATTTATAAACCAAACCTATCGTATTTCCGGCACTAGCAGAGGGCGTGAGATCGAGTAGTGCAGTAGGTTGGGTTTCGCCGCCAAACCTGACGATGTCGCGGGAGTGAAACTCAATCTACAATTTACTTACTTCTCCTGAACCCGCTGTTTCAATTCGTACAGCTTGTTGAGCGCCTCCAGCGGTGAGAGCGAGTCGACGTCGAGAGCTTTTATTTCTTCAATCAGAGGATCAGTTTCCGGGCCTAAGAAGGAGAGTTGCACCCCGCCAAAGGATTGGCGGACTCGCTCCTGTTTGTCGCGGAAGTCGGCGTTGCCTTCCAGCTCTTTGAGAACTTCGGTGGCCCGGTCGATGACGGCTTTGGGGATGCCGGCAATCTGGGCCACGTGGATGCCGTAGGAGCGGTCGGCCCCGCCCGGCACGATTTTGTGCAAAAAGATAACCTTGTCCCCCTCCTCGGCTACGGCCACGTTGTAGTTATGGACGTGCGGCAGGTACTTGGCCAGCTCGGTCAATTCGTGGTAGTGGGTGGCAAAAAGGGTTTTGGCTCGAATCTTGGGATTGTTGTGGATATACTCGACCACGGCCCGGGCAATGGCCAGGCCGTCGTAGGTGCTGGTGCCCCGGCCAACTTCGTCGAGTATCAGCAGGCTACGCGGGGTGCTCTGGGAGAGGATAGCCGCGGTTTCGACCATCTCGACCATGAAGGTGCTCTGGCCGGCGTGAATCTCGTCCTGCGCGCCGATGCGGGTAAAAATGCGGTCGACCAGCCCAATCCGGGCCGAGTCGGCCGGCACAAAGCTGCCAATCTGGGCCATCAACACAATCAGAGCTACCTGTCGCAGAAAGGTCGATTTGCCCGACATGTTAGGGCCGGTGATCAGGTGAATTAACGCTTCTTTCGACATCATCACGTCGTTGGGCACAAACGCCGTGGCCAGGCCGTCGGCGTCGACCAGCGGCATCTGCTCGACTACCGGGTGGCGGCCGTTGCGGATGTCCAGGGTATCCTCGTTGCTCAGCTCGGGGCGGACATAATTGTTTTGCAGCGCCACCTCGGCCAGGGCGGTGACCACATCCAGGTAGGCCAGGCTGCGAGAAGTGGTCAACAACCTTTCGGCCGCGGTGCTAATCTGGCTGCAGACCTGGCTGAAGATGCGGCTCTCCACTTCGAGCTGGCGTTCATCGGCATTGAGAATAAGACTCTCGTACTCTTTCAGTTCCGGGGTGATATACCGTTCGGCGTTGACCAGGGTTTGTTTACGGATGTACTCCGGCGGAATCCGGTCGGTATGGGTTCTGGTCACTTCGATATAGTAACCAAAGACCTGGTTGAAGCCAACTTTCAGGCTGCCGATGCCGGTTCGTTTCCGTTCCACCGCCTCCAGCCCGGCGACCCACTGTTTGGCCTCGCGGGAACTGGCAATGATTCCATCCAACTCGGCTGAAAAACCGGGCCGAATCACCCCAACTTTGGTCAAATTGGCCGGCGGCTCGTCGGCGATAGCCTGGCTGATGAGGCTGACCAGGTCAAGACACGGGTCGAGTGGGGCGTGGGGCGTGGAGTGTGAAACGTGGCGCGTGGTGCGTGGAGCGTGCTCCATTTCTAATCCTTCGCTGTTCGCTGTTCGCTGTTCGCTCTCCGCTCCTCGCTCCCCCCCTCCAATCTGATCCAATGCCTCTTGTATCGCTGGTACCGCCTCCAAACTCCGCCGTAACGTCAGCAACTCGCGCGGCTGGGCAATGCCCTGGCTAATCCGGTTGGTCAACCGTTCCAGGTCGGCCATCGCTTTGAGCTGGGCGCGGATGCTGCTGCGGGCGATGGTGTGGCCGGCAAAGCGGGCTACATCGTCCAGGCGGCTGTTGAGCGCCGCAACATCCAGCAGCGGTTGGTGCAGCCAGGTGCGGAGCAATCGTCCGCCCATCGGCGTGATCGTTTTGTCGAGAACCCCGAGCAGCGAACCCTGACTGGAACCGGTGCGGATCGTTTCGGTCAATTCCAGGTTGCGCCGAGTGGCGGCGTCCAGGGTCATAAAAGCATCGGTGCTGTAGACGGTGAGCCTGGTAATCTGCGGCAGGGTTTGCTTTTGGGTGTCGGCTAGGTATTGCAGGATGGCCCCGGCAGCCCTGATGGCCAGCGGCTGGCCACCCAGGCCAAAGCCACTCAGCGTAGCCACCTCAAAATGGCGCTGCAGCACCTGTTGAGTGGTGTCGAATTCAAAACGCCAGGTTTCATAGTGGGAGTGGGGAATGTTCAGCCTGGCCAGGGGAACCAGGCTCGTTTCATCAGGGACAATGATTTCAGCCGGCTTCAAGCGGGTGATCTCATTGAGAAGCAGCCGTTCAATCCCCTCACCGGCCAACTGGGTGGCCGCAAACTCGCCGGTCGTGATATCGACATAGGCCAGACCGGCCCGGGTCCCATCGAGCACGACGGCGGCCAGGTAATTGTTTTCCTTTTCGGTGAGCAGGCTCGACTCGACGACTGTGCCGGGGGTGACCACGCGCAATACTTCGCGTGGCACCAGCCCCTTGATCGGCTCATTGCCCAACTGCTCACAGATGGCTACTTTGTAGCCGGCCTTGATCAGCCGGGCGATGTAATGGTCGGCGGCGTGGTGGGGTACTCCGGCCATCGGCACGCGTTGCCCTTGAGACACATTCCGGGAGGTCAGCACGATATCGAGCACTTTGGCGACGGTTTTGGCATCCTCGTCAAACGTCTCGTAAAAGTCGCCCAGCCGAAAGAAAACAATGGCTTCGGGGTACTGTTTTTTGATGGCAAGATATTGCCGGCGAATCGGAGTAGTCATTTCAATGAGTAATGAGCAATGAGTAATGAGCAGTTAGCAATGATCAATTCACAATTGTTCATTGTTCATTGCTCATTGTTAATTCAATTACCCTGGCTCCGGTCACGGTGATCAAATCCTGCACCGCCAGTTCCAGGTTAACGCCCCGTTTACCGGCGCTGACGAGGATGCGCTCCAAATTGAGGGCTGGCCGGTCGAGGTAGACCGGGAAATTTTTGTGGAGCAGGGCCAGAGCTGAAATCCCGCCGGTTTGCAGACCGGTTAATCGTTCGGCTTCTTTGTGGGGGGCCATCTGCGCTTTTTTCTGCCCCACTGCTTTGGCCAACTTTTTGAGGTCGAGTTCATGGCTGCCGGCGACCATCACCAGCATCGGCCTGCCTGAAGCCGGCAGGACTACCAGCGTTTTATAGACCACCTGCCGCGGCAGGCCAAGATAGTCGGCCACGCCATCGGCTGAATGGATCGTGTCCGGAAATTCATGGACGGTATAGTCAATCTGGCGCTGGTCTAGCAGGCGCATCGAGTTGAGCTTTTCGGCCATACCCTAATTTTTGGCGATGGATTGCTCCCGCTCGTGATGTTAAGAAATTACATTATAGCATTATTTCGAGCAGGCAAAAATTTATCGCGGCCGGGCCAACGGGGGTTTGGCAATGCGACGATAAAGGTCGTGGGTAAGAGCGGCAATGCGGGGCCAATTGAATAATTCGGCCACAGTCTGGTGAGCTTTAACGGCCAGTTGCCCGACCCAAGTGGGGTTCTTCAAGGCGTGGGTAATACCCCAGGCGGTCGAATCGACATTGCCAGGATAAACTTTTATCCCGGTTTCGGCGTGTTTGACCACTTCTGAAAAACCACCTACATCGCTGACCACCAGCGGACAACTCAGGGCCATCGCCTCTAAGGCCACAATCCCAAACGGTTCATACAGGCTGGCAAAGACCGCGCAATCGGCCGCCTTGAAGAACAGGTTTCGTTCCTGATCCGTAATAAAGCCAATAAAGCTGATCCGGTCGGCCACACCCAGGTTTTGGGCCTGCCGCCTGAGATTATCTGCTTCCGGCCCCTGACCGGCGATGACCAGTCGCGCCTGCGGGCACTCCTGTAGCACCTGCGGCAGGGCCTGAATGATCAGATGCACGCCTTTCTCATAGACCAATCTGGAGACGGTAAAGATGAGTTGTTCGCCGGGGGCGGCATATTTGGCTCGAAAGGCTGCCAGCTCAACCGGACTGTGATTACCTCGCAATTCAGCAATGTTCACGCCATTGGGAATAACGGCCAGTTTATCGAAGGGCGTTTGGAAAAAATATTGGACTTCATTAGCCATATGATGGCTGCATACGATTACCTGTTCCGCCCGATCAGCCAGTTGCCGCTCGGCGTTATCTATGGCCTGTTGGAGCGGACTATCCAGATGGCCGCGATAGCGACCGCGTTCGGTGGCGTGCACCGTGGCTATCAACGGACAACCCCAGCTCTGTTGCAACTCAATGCCGGCAAAACTGGTTAGCCAATCGTGGACATGGATCAGGTCGCATTGGCCATAGTGCTGGCTCATCTGGTTGAGATCATTGCTTATGCACCGGTTGACTTCACGGACCGCCTGATAGAAGTCGCCCAATTTATCCAGCGGCGGATGGTGCAGCCGGTAGACCATTACCCCATCCTCCAGCGAACTCCCGGAACCGGTTAATTTGGCGACCGGTGTAATCACCCGCACTTGCAAACCCTGTTGAACCAGAGCCGGGGCCAGTTCAGCTACGTGCCGGCCTAACCCGCCGACGACATTCGGCGGGTACTCCCAGGTAAGCATTAGAATACGCATGGTTACCTCGCTCAGCGCGAACCCAGCAGGGTTCCGGGATATGCTTCGTTGGATATCTGGTACGCCCACACCGGCGCATTTAGCCGGCATCCCTGGTCGTCAAAGGCGATCTGGCCGGTTAGCCCGGCCAGTTGAGTCTGGTTGATGACCGCTCGCACGTCGCCTCGCTCGGGTGGGGCCGGCCCCTCGAGCAGCGCCCGCTCGATGGCCGCCAGCAAGACGTTGGTGGCTTCATAGGCCATCACCGCGCGCGGGCCGGGTGGGAATCCGGCCAGTGACTGGTAGGCGGCGGAAAACTGGTTGGCGCTAATATCGGCGGGCGCGGGGCCGGGCGAAACGTAGATCAGTCCGTTGGCAGCCGGCCCGGCGACTTGCACCACCTGCAAACTGCCTACCTCCGGCTGGCCAAAGATGGGTCGCGCCGGGGCAGCCTGCTGCCAGGCCAGGATCAGTTCGCCGGCGGTAACGCCGTCGGTATCCAACAGGATCGCCTCAGCCTCGGGTGGAGGTAGATCGATCTGGCTCTCAGTTACCGTGACAACCTGGCGGTAGCCGGCGGTTTGAGCCAGTTGGACCAGGACGGCGGTTGTTTCGGCTTTGGTCGCGGCTACACTGACAACACCCTCTGGGGGAGGGTTGGCGCCAGGGATTACCGTTGTCCAGCTCCAGGGGATGACCAGGGCCAGCCCGGCCTGCTGATAAACCGGCCAGGCCGCTTCAGTCGCCGCAGTGGAGAGATGACCCACGACGCCGACAACATCCGGGTCGGCGACCAGCGCCGCGGCCTGGATTTTGGCCTGGTCGGGTTCGTCAAAATCATTCAAGGCGACCAGCTCAACTTTGTAGCCGCCGACGCCGCCCCGCTGGTTGTGCTCCTGGAGGGCCAATTTAACCCCAAACAGAGCTTCATAGCCCAGCGGCCGGTGCAACCCTTCAAACGGAGCCACCAGGCCGATTTTTAAAGTCGGCGGTGTGATCGGTATGCAGGCTGGCAGAAAGAGCAAGCCCAGGTAGATAACAATCAAAACCCGGAGGGATTGGCCTGAGGCCGTTGGCATGATATAATCTTGCCCATTGTTCATAGCCGGAGAGATTAGTCGATGCGTTTTAATCAGTTGAAGTTCGTATTATTAGTGACCCTGCTGGTTTTGGCAAGTTTGGCCTGTGGCCCTGCTTTTCTGGCCCGGACCGGCGCAACACCCACGCCGACGCCGACCAAAACGCCCAAACCGCTGCCAACTGCCACCCCTGACCCAGCCCTGTTTACGGCTACGCCGACCGTCTCGCCTTTGCCAACCGACACTCCTAGCCTGCAACCGACGGCAACGCCCACAAACCCACCAACCGAGACCCCCGTTCCAGAGGCGCCCACGCCGGCCGACTCGCCGACCCCGGAACCTCCTGCGCCTACGCCCGTTCCGGCTGAGCCAACTGCCCCGCCCCCTCCCACCGAGCCGCCCACACCGGAGGTGGCTTACAAGATCGTCCATTATAAAGTGTTGGGTGAGGGTGAAAACAACGGTGGTATTTTCAATGCCGGGGGCCAGCATCTGATCTTTCTGACAGTGCTTGATGAAAACGGTAACGGACTCGATGGCGCCGTAGTCAAGGATGCCAATGGCAGCAATTTGGAAGTTGTGACCGGGGCTAAGGGGCCGGGAAAAGCTGAAATAACGATGGAGTGGGCACCTTACAAACTGTATGTGGCCGCCGACCCTAATGGGCCGACTACCAGCGAGGTCTCCAACCAGATGAATACGGCTTATCCGCACATTCCGGATATCGTGGGCAAGCTAGGGTCGCTCGATAATGAGTACTCCGTTTGTCCCACGATTGAGGTGCGTTGTGAACCTCCGTTTTACAATGTGCACTTCTCCTACGAGATTATTTTTCAACGGGTGAATTAACGCTCAGTTTGTTTGGCGCTGGTGACCCGGCGAATAGTCGGCAGCAAATCTGTATTGAGGGCATCCTTGGCTACAAAATCATCAGCGCCGGCGGTCAAAGCGGCCTGGCGATAGCTGGTGGTGTCGAGCAAAGTTAGGGCGATGATGCCCATCTTGGGCCAGGCCGCCCGCATCCGTAGAATTGCTTCCATGCCCGATACTCGGGGCATGGCCAGGTCGGTCAAAACTACGTCGGGTTTCAGCCGGTGAATCATGGCCAGGGCTTCTTCGCCGCCTTCTGCTGTTCCAACCACGTTGATTTCATCCGCCCCTTGAAGAAAACGTTGAACAATCCTCAGGAAAGTCGGATTATCATCGATCAACAGTACCGAAATCGGTTTCATCTTCTCTCCCATATTTGCGCGTACCGGTAAGTATAGTCGGGGTCTGTTCTAAGGCCAAAAAAGGTCAAGGGTTAGGCTTACAGGTTGGGTTGCGCGTTAGTCTTGCTGGCCGGGTCGGCCAACGGCAAGCTGGCCGTGACTCGAGTGCCGGCCCCCGGCTCCGACTCGATGGTCAACTGCCCTCCGAGCAGCGCCGCTCGTTCAGCCATGCTCGATAAGCCACTGGTTCGGCCGGCAGCCTGAACGGCAGCCAAATTAAAGCCGGCGCCGTCGTCTTCTATTTGGACCCAGAGTTGCGATTGTTCAACCCAGAGTTGAACGGCGACGCGGGTGGGGTCGGCATAACGGGCGACGTTTGTTAAAGCCTCCTGGATAATCCGGTAGGCGGCCGTCTCGGTGGCGGGGGCAAAACGCTGGCCCTCTACGCCGCTATGTTTCAACCTCACCTCCAGTCTTGTCTGGGCTGTGTAACGTTCAAAATGCCAGGCCAGAGTTGGCAACAAGCCTAAATCGTCCAGCATGGCCGGTCGTAATTCCAGGGATAACTCGCGCACCCGGGTAATGAGTTCATTGACCAGCGCCTGGGGTTCAGCCAGGCTGGAGCGAATCTCTTCGTTGGGGAGCTGGGCGCTCATTTCCAGGGTTAGTTTCAAGCCGGTTAGCAACTGGCCGACCGCGTCGTGCAACTCTCGGGCAATATGTCGTCGTTCTGCCTCCTGCACTTCAACCAGCCGATGGGAGAGATGCTGCAGTCGTTCTCGTCCAGCTCTAACC
>CAYZHI010000046.1:0-14437 GCA_964477335.1 uncultured Caldilineaceae bacterium
GTCCTGCGATTTCCCGTAGCGTGGCCGTGCGCTCAAGCGCCAGTATCGTCTGCCCGTCTTCCGGACGGTCGAACAGCACCCTGACAAGCGTCGCCACGCTGACCCGCAGGCTCAATTCTTCCGTTGCGCCCACCCCGATTTCGAGCTGATCCGGTTTCATTTTACGACAACTCTACCAGCAAGGCTCTGGCTTCTTGCAGATCAACCGTATTGAAGCCCTCGGTCAATTTCTCGTAAACGTCGCTCAGCAAGCGCCGGCCTTGCTCCGCTTTACCTTGCGCCCGCCATAACCGGCTCAAGCGCACGGCGGCTCGCAGCTCCAATATCCTGGCCCGGCGGGCCCGGGCAATCTCCAGGGCTTGCCGGAACCAGGACTCAGCTTCAGCCGGGTTCTCCGGCGACAGCGCGAGCAGCAGATCTCCCTTGAGCCGGCAAACGTCCGAAACCAGGGGGGCCTGGGAGTCTTTGCCCAAAATCGCCGCCGCTTCGTCGAGCAGGCTCAGGCCCTCGGCGGGCCTGCCGGCTAAACCACATACGCTGGCCTGCATCATGAGCAGGAACGGCCAGAATATTGGCGGGTATTTCCACTCCTGATACAGGTTTACACCCCGGTTGGCCTCCAACAGACCCTCCTCCGCCCGACCCATGCCCGCCAGCGCCGCCCCATGCAAGCAAGTGGCCACGGCCGTCCAGACCTGAAACTCGTGCTCCGCGGCAAGGTCTAACGCAGCCTGCGCGTGCTCCTGGACGAGCTCCATCTCCCGCCGCCACAGGTGGAGCAAGCCGGTATGAAAGTGGGCTGAGGCTATACTGAAGGCGTGATTTAGCTTGTTGGCCAGGGCAATTGCCTCGTTGGCCCGTTCGAGGGCGCGATCCGGGAAGCCAAGCAGCCACAGGATCAGGGCGGACATGTGAAACCCCGCAACCCCGGGGTTATTGCCGAGCCGCAAACGGCTTGAGCGGTGCTGATCGGGATTGTACTGAGCCAGCCCTTGCTCCAGGTGATCCAGGCCCAGATTAAGATCGGTGAGGAAAGCAAGACTGAAACCCAACACAAAATGTCCCTCGACTCGCAAGCTCGCATCGTTATGGAGCTCCGCCAGGCTCAATATCCGTTCGCCTATCTGAACTGTCTTCGCGAGATCACCTATGAAGGTATAAAAGCCGGCCAGGGAGCGCAGAACGGGCACTAACTGGGGGACCTCGCCCTGCTCCTGGCAGAGTTCCAGGGCGCGGGTGTAGGCCGCCTCAACCTCCGGCGTGAAGCCGGCCGTAGCCATCAATGCTCGGGCCAGGCTGACCTGTAAGGTGATCTCCTGCTGGGCGCGCTCCGGCGTGGATGGGGCAGCAGCCAGGACATTCAGTAAATCGCTGGTGAGCTCGACCATGGCGCGGTACCAGCCGCGCGCATCATAGAGCAGCCACAAGCTGTCGGTTAATTTGTGAAGCTGTTCAAGATTCCCTGCCGTCACCCAGTAACGCCAGGCGGTGCGCACGTTCTCAATATCGGCTTCCATCTCTGCTAACGCCGCCTCCCGGTCGGAGCCGGTTAGTCGCTCCCATTGAGCCTGGCTGAAGTCGGCATAGTAGGCGGCGTGCGCTCGACGAGCAGCGGCGCTGAACTGAGAGTCCTCTTCCAGCCGTTCCGCCGCGTATTCCCGGATTGTTTCCAGCATCAGGAAACGAGGTTCTCCGGCGTCCTGATCCACCTGCCGGATCAGGCTCTTGTTCACCAGGGAAGCCAGCCCGTCGAGAACATCCAGCCCCGTTTCATCCAGGCGATCCAGTCCGCCAGCCACTCCTTCAACTGCCTCGAACCTGCAGCCGGAGAACACCGAGAGCATGGCAAATAAACGCTTCTCCCCAGGGTTGAGCAGCTCGTAGCTCCAATCAATGGTATCGCGGAGAGTCTGTTGCCGGGCCGGCAGGTCACGCGCCCCGCCCCGCAGCAGTTTCAAGCGGCTCCTCACCCGCTCAAGCAGAGCCTGCGGCGAAAACAGTCTGAGCCGGGCGGTGGCCAGCTCGATGGCCAGGGGCAGGCCGTCCAGCCGGACACAGATCTCAGCCACCGCCGCTGCGTTCTCGTCCGTCAGCTTAAAGTCAGGCTTCACTGCCTGGGCGCGGTCGATAAACAACTGGATGGCCTCATATTGGGTCAGTTGTTCGATAGATAGCTGTTTGAGATCGGCCTCAGGCAACGCCAGCGGGGGGACCGTAAAGACGTGCTCACCCCGCACTTGCAGCGCTTCCCGGCTGGTTACCAGCAGCTTCAGGTGCGGGCAAGCCTGGAGCAGTTCCCCGACCAGAGGGGCCGCTGCTGTAACTTGCTCGAAGTTATCGAGGAGCAGCAACATTGTTCGGGCTTGCAACTGTTCCTTAAGCTCGTCAAGCAACGGCCGGTCACTTGTTTCCCTCACGCCAGCTGTTCGGGCAATGGCGGCCAGGACAGACTCGGGCTCGCGGAAAGGGGCCAGATCAACAAAGTAAACACCATCCTTGAAGCGATCGATCAGCTCAGCGGCCGTCTGGAGCGCCAAACGGGTCTTGCCTGTGCCGCCGGGACCAATCAAGGTAACCAGGCGTACATCCGCGCGTGTCAAGAGATCTTTGACCGCCTTCACCTCGGCCTGGCGGCCAATGAATGGGGTCGGCTGAACCGGCAAGTTTTTTCGCTGAAAAGCGGGGAGTGGAGCTACCTTGTTAATTGGCGTGGTTTCAGCCCATGTGCTGGCGTCATACAGCGGACGTACCTCTACCGGAAGGGGAACGCCGAACTGGAGGCAATACCGTTTTAAGTGAACGGCGCTATAGATCAACCCGGCAAGTCTCTCTTGGGTGGAAAGCACCGCTTTATTACAGTAATTCAATCCGGCGGCAACGGCAGCGAGCCAAAACTGTCCCCACAAATCATCCGAAAGGCTTGGATGAGTTTCACGGACCCAACGCTCAAACGACTTTCGGCCCGCGTTGATAACCGCACATGCTCCGGCCAGTTCGACCGGGACGTCCTTGGGCTTCGGCATGTCCCGGCTGGCAAAGTTGCTGACCAGCGAGACCCACTTCGGGAAAGAGGCCCGCTCTAATTCCCGGATCAGATAAGACATCTCCAGATAGCACCGGTCGTACAGGAGCGGCATCTGCGGTTTATATAAAGCGAAGTCGATCAGGAAATACCCTTCCAACTTGTCCGAATCTTCGGCAAACTTCGCCAGGATGTTGCCGATATTCAAATCGCCGTGCTGAAAGCCGGTGAGCACATCAATCGGTCTGGTTTCCTGCCAGCGTTCGGCATTTAAGCCGTAACTCAAGGGATTGGGAAAGATTTGTCCCTGGATGAGAAAGCCGGCCGTAGCCGGGTCAATAAGAAATACGTCTTTGAGGAAAGAGCCAATTTCACCGTCTGGCTTTAGCCGGTAGCCCAGCCACCTTTGCAACACCTTTTGGGGGTGAAGCGCCTGTTCAAAAGTCGCCTCGGCGTTCCACTCTTTCAATAGATAATCATTCGTGGTACTAAAAAGCGCCTCCAACCTGTTCTGGCGTTCCAGGGAGGCAAGGGTGCGGAAACGTTGCAGAGATTGTCCGGCCAGGGTGTAAAAAATGGCAATGGCCCCCTCGTGCTCGACTTCATAAGCCAGCTTGGCCACGTGGCGGCTGGCAAAAACCGCTGGCGCCTGGCTCAAGGCAAGGCGATGTCTTTCGCTCTCGGTTGTCTTCGCTTTCATGTTGATCCGGTCGAACTTGAGGATGAGATGCTCAACGTGGCGGAAGCCCTTGCCGGAGACGCTGACCAGATACAGGAAAGCATCCGTTCGCCCCCCTTTGAGTTCCTGCAAAGGGATGACCTCAACGTGGTGTTTTTCCTTGGCCAGGTCCAGAAGGTGCTGGTACTCGGGCGGAAGATTGCGGAAATCTGGCGCCGAGGCAGCGGAAATCGGCTCTCTGGGCCGCTCGACTCGATCAGCTAAAGGAGAATTGACTTGTGGTTCCATTGGCCTGAATTCATCCTTTTAGACGACAATATCGGCTTGGGTTCTGGCCACAACGGCTTTCACCCTGTGTGCAACTTACGCCTTATATACAGAGGGAATTGTCTCCAAATTATTTCTATTTATAAGCGTAGGATTAGTTGTGATTTGGAAGTGGACAGGAAATATGATTTCGATAAGAGGAACAAGAACGAATCACCCCTCCAATCATTGTAAGCGATTTTAACGCCGTGACAAGTAAGGGGCGACTATTTCGATTTGAAGCGAGTTGAAAATGTAAGGCCGCAAGGCATCAAATTGATGGCTTATGATCGCAGCCCGATGAGTTGTCTATTGGAACAGGTCAAAGGTCGCCGGGAAATGTTCCGCCTTGACCTGGGCCAGACCGGCGGCGCCTAGATGAGCCAATTTTGCCACATTTTTTGCCTCTGTATCAATCAGAAGCTACGAATAACCGCTCATTTTTCTGGCAGTATAGGCAAATTGTTTGCCGGCAGGCAAACCGGAGCCCCTCGCCTAACGCAGACCCTCAAACATATCTCGCTCCGACTGCCGCCCGCCGTTGACCAGGCTAAAGAGCCGGTAATAAGTCTCGTTGCCCCACAAATTTTGGTGATGTTCTGCCGGTAGATTCTGCAAAGCCTGGTAACCGGGCAGTTGGCTTTGGTGGCAAGAGATGGCTCGCCAGACTTGCTGCCAGTAGGCCAGGGTATCGACGCGGGTGGTGATGGCCCAATCCGGCCAACTGGCGGCCCGTCTCACCTGGCCATCGATATGCATGACCAGTTCGCCAAAGGCAGCCTGATAAGCCGCCGCTTTTTCTTCAGTCTCAGCCCTATAGTAAAGTTTGGAGACCCGGTGCGGTTGGCCGAGCGTCCCGGCAAAATCCGGATTGGCCGCGGCCACGACTGCCGCGGTGGTAAACTGGCAAATGGCAATGTGGTCGGGATGACCGTAAGCGCCGGCCGGGTCAAAAGTAACGACCACCTGTGGCCGGAGCCGGCGTAGATGATCGACGATTTGGCCGATCACCCGTGCCGGTTCGGCCTGATCCAGTTCGCCATCCTGGTAATCCAGGAAGACAATTTCCTGCAGACCAAGTATCTGGCCGGCCGCTTGCAACTCGGCTGTGCGCTGCCGGCCCAAAACTTCCGGGCCGGGATAATCCTGCTCAGCGCCAAACCAGCCTCGCTCACCTCGCGTAGCCGTAATCAGGTAGGTTTCGATACCTTCGGCGGCGTATTTAGCCAGGATACCGCCCGTGCCCAACGATTCGTCATCAGGGTGAGCCAGGATACACATAAGTTTGAGTTGATTGGCCATAGTTAATTCCTCTTGGTCAAACGGCAAACCGGCAATTTTAGGCGTACAGGCGGTAGAAGCGAAAGAAGAAGTTGTCGATGGGCAGGACCTCAACCTGGTGGAAACCGGCTTGCTCGGCGTAGCGGCGCAGCGTGTCGGCCCGCATAACCGTACCGGTGCCGGCGGCTGGTTGATCGGCCATCCCGACCGGCAAGCAATGCAAGACGCTCCAGCCGTACATCATCCATTCGACTTCGTTGCCGGTTGGGGTGAAGGTATCGCCCACCCGCTCGTCAACGATGATGACCGACCCGCTGCCATTCACCAGCCGGCGCATCGTGCGCAGCGCCCCCACCGGATCAGCCATATCGTGCACACACTCGAACGCGGTCACCAGGTCGTAAGTTCCGGCTAAGTTCAGGTCGCCCGCATCGCGGACATGGAATTTAACCCGGCCGTTCAAGTTGGCCGTTTGCAGATTGGCCCGGGCCAACTCGATTGACGGCGCGTCCAGGTCGTAGCCATCGACATACACTTTGGGATAGGCCTGGGCCAGGCCAATACTCGACCAGCCGGCGCCACAGCCGATGTCGGCCACGCGGGCTGGTGGGTCGGCCTGCAACCGGGCGTGCAAGTCGGCGATGGCGGGCAGCCACACCTGGCCCAACTCTTGCAGGAACATGGCCCGGTTCATATTGGCCTGCCCCTCGCGGAGGTCCTGGCCGTAGTCGGCGTAGGGCACCCCGCCGCCGTAGCGAAAGGCGTTGATGACGGCATGGATCGGTTGAGCCGCGCCGACGGCAAGCTGGGCCAGGGGGGCCAGATAGTTCAGGCTGTCCCGCTCGGCCAGCACTTCGGCGTGCGGCGCGGGCAGCCGAAAACGACGGGCGGTTGGCTCGGCTTGCGGATTCTCAACCGCCAGCACCCCGCTGACGGTTTGCTGTTCCAGCCATTCACGCACATACCGCTCGTGGGCGCCGCTGCGGGCGGCCAGCTCAACCGAGGTCAGGGCGTCGCCGTTAGCCAGGATTTGGTAAAGGCCCAGCCGGTCGCCGAGGTAGATGGTAAAAATGTCGAACACGCCGGCGGTTGATTGGAGCAACCGCTCTACAAAAGCGTCGCGCTGCTCTACCTGGTCATTGACTAAAGTTTGGGTTGCATTCATCGTTATCATCTCCTTTTCTCAACCTGAATTTCTCTTTATTTTTAGAGGATTTGTTCAGCAGACATATCTCAAACCGAAGATTTCTGGCGGGGTTAGGAGACACTTGCGCCGGCGCCATAAGTGCAGGTGTTAGGGGATTTTATCTGAAGAATTTATCTCCTAATCCCCAAATCCCCGCTAAATATTTTTTGAAACATGCTCGTTTGAAATGTCGCCGAAGATCGGCCGCGTTGCGGTCGGCCGGCCAGTGCCTGGCGAACAAGCCGTTGCTGCTCGACCCGGCGCAACAGGTCTCGTCGCTGTTCCTGCTTCACATTGAACTCTCCCCAGATGCCCATCTTTCCATCTCCTCTATGTGGACTTCTTAACGATTTATAAGGCCAGTATAGTGGTAAATCAGTTGCTTTTGCCCTACCAAATTACAGGTTATAGGGTTGGGTTTGTCAGCTACAAGGTTGGGGAGTTGGACTTAACCCGAACAGGGCGAATAGCGGCGGTTAGGGCGTTGGTTCAACTGATGAAACCGGCGAATATTAAGTGCATTGTAGAACAATTCAAACAGCCGCCAGCCGGTCAATCTGATCGACCTATCCAAAACGTAGCGAAAATACATGAAGAGCAACAGAACGCTGGCAATCGTGTAGAATATGTGCAAAATCCACACCGGGCCAAACGGCAGGCTGACAACGTAGAGCCAGTGGAGCAGGTTTCCGGCGTTGATCATAACAATACTCAGCCAGCTATAGGAACTTAAATCTCGGGTTTTGTAGGCTTTCCATAACATCGGCACGTGGCTGCTGGCAAAGATCAGGCTCGAAACTATGCCGGCGATCAGTGACAAATTTTGGCTATCCATAACTCACCTCCACTTGGATCAAACTTCATTCACCTTCCAGTTAGGATATATCCAAAGCGGCGAGATGTGATCTGCCAAATTATAGGTTTATCGGGTTTTAAGGGTTGGGCTACTTACGGTTGGGTAGTCGTACTCTAGGGAAGCAGGCTAAGCTTTCTGGCGCGAGCCACGGCCTGGGTGCGAGTACTGACATTCAGCTTGCCGTAGATCTGGCCGGTGTACCACTTGGCCGTACCCACGGAAATAATCAGTTCATCGGCAATTTGCTGATTGGTCAGCCCCGCGGCGATAAGTTGGAGCACTTCCAGTTCCCGGTCGGTCAGGGGTTCGACCAGGCTGGCGTTGGCCAGTTCTGCTAAACCGGCAACCGGCTCTTGTACCTGCCGATTCTCGGGTTCATCTGTGGCCATAACACCAACCGGCTCAGCCAGCTCGGCCAAAATGCGCCGCGCCACCCGGTCCAGCTCAAGCGTTTCTCCCCGCCCGGTGGCGGCTGCCAACAGGTCGGGAGAAACATCGGCCTGGTAGCGAATCAAAGCGCGCGCGGCCCGGTCTTGAGTCTCCCGGTCGCTGGCCGGATGATGGCGAACCAGTGCCAGCAACTCGAGGGCCTGTTCAGCCCGGCCGGTTTGAAACTGCAACTCGGCCAGTTCAGCGATAATCGACAGGGTCAAGGGCACAAAGTGCATGTCAGTGGTAATCTGCAACGCCTCGTGGAAATAGCGGCGCGCCGCCACATGGTCGCCCTCGGCGCAGTAAGCCACAGCCAGACCGCTGAGGGAAGCGGCCAGGCCCCCCCGGTCGTTGATTTCCCGGTAACCAGACAGGCCCTGGTGGTACAGCCGTTTGGCTTCGGCATAGTTTTTTTCGAGTGTGGCTACCTTGCCCAGATGGTTGAGCGCCACGGCCATGCCTTCGGGGTCAGCAAACTCCTGCCTGATGGTATAGCTGGCCTGGTAATGCTGCCGGGCTTCGGCGTAATCGCCCATGGCCCGGGCTACATTGCCCCACTCATTCAGGCAGTAGGCCATAAACCACCGTTCATTGATCGCGGCCAGTAGCTCATAAGCTTGTTTGGAATACTGGTAGGCCCGCTCATACTCACCCCGGGCCGCAGCGGCGCTGGTAAGAATATAGTAACCAAAGGCCAAATTGTGTTTGTCGCTATTGGCGGCGCTGGCCTGGCGCACCTGCTCGCCCAAATCAAACGCTTCCTCATAGTCTCCCTGAATGATCGCCAGGATAGCCAGGCCATTGCGCGGGTCGGTGCCCAGGCCGGGCGGCGGCGGAAATGGCCGGGCCGAATAAATGGCTCGGCTGCGTTCGACCACCACTCTGGCCTGCTCAAACTGGCCCAACCGAATATGGAACCAGCCCTGATAGACCAGCAGTTCGGCCAGGGCTAAATCACGCTCTTGAGTTGGTTCGAGCGTGTCCAGTTGCTGCGTCGCCTGCGCCATCGCCTTGAAGCCCTCGACAAAACGACTCTGGTACTGGTAGAAGGCATCCAGACTGCCGGCCATGTTTCGAATGGCTTGGACATTGGCCAGTTCGATGGCCCACTGCCAGGCAGCCCGGATGTTCTCGAGTTCGGCTTTTATTTCGGCCACAGCTTCCCGTTGGCGCACTCTTAACACATCATCAGCCCGCTCGGCCAAAAAGTCGGCATAATAGGTGCAATGGCGATCATAAACGCGGGCCACATCTTGGGGCGATTTAACCAGGTGTTCAGCCGCATATTGATGGAGCAGTTCGTGGATTTGATAGCGCCCCCCCAGTTCCGCTCGCAGCAACGACTTATCCACCAGCGTCGAAAGAGCCGCCAGCGACGCGCCGGCAACACGTTCGGCCGCCCGGCGCTCAAAGCTGCCCCGAAAAACGGATAGGCGCTGAAAAACATCCCGCTCATGGTCACTCAATAACTGCCAGGATTGCTCGAAAATCGCCCGCATACTGCGCTGTCGATCCGGCAGGTCGCGCCGGCTGGAGGTCAAAAAGTCGAGGTTGCGCTGGATTTCGGCGGCAATTTCAGCGCACGACAGGGTTTTGGTCCACGCCGCGGCCAGTTCAAGGGCCAACGGCATCCCTTCAACCAGCCGGCAAATGCGGATAACATCCGCCTGCTCCTCAACCAGGGAGAAATCCCGGCGCACCCGGCCGGCCCGCTCACTAAACAGTTGTACCGCGCTGTACGCTTCCAAATCAGGCTCAAGGTGATCATCTAATGGAACCGGCAGACCCGGCACGGGGTAAAGCCACTCGTACTGCAAGTTGAGCAGTTCCCTGGAGGTGACCAGCAACTTAACTGCCGGCGCAGTTTCAAGAATTTCCGTGATTAGTTCAGGTCCAGCCGCCGCGGGGGAAAGCAACTGCTCAAAATTATCGAGCAGCAGCAGCAGCTCTTTGTCGCGCAGATAATTGAGCAACTGGCGGCGCGGCGCTTCCGGCCCGGACAAGGGCAGATGGACAGCATCGGTTATGGCGGCAATGAGAAAATCGATGGTCTCAACCGATTGGAGCGGGACGAAGTGGACCCCGTCGGCAAAATCGGCTGCTATCTGGCCGGCCGACTGAATGGCCAGGCGTGTTTTGCCCACCCCGCCGGGTCCGAGCAGGGTCAACAAACGGCAGCTCGGGTCAGCCAGCAGGCGGGTAAGCTCGGCCAGCTCCTCCTGACGACCGATGAAGGGAGTAAGTTGTTGGGGCAGATTGTTCAGTCCACCCGTCGGTTGCGACTTCAAGGCTGTGTCCCCTTGGCTAGCTTCGGACGAAACAGGTATTTTGCGCTGGAATGGTGGGTGAAGCGGTAGTCCGAAGAGTTGCCGGTTGACTTAACACCAACCGTGTCGCCAACCCTTCGGCTGCAGCACGATATTGACAGGTAACAGGCAAGAACGATGAATTAAATTATACGTACAAGTTGCAGAGAATCCAAGTTATTTGAGAATTCGTGGAGTAATGGGGTAGACTACAGCTGGGACCATTCACCTGGCCCTGGATCAAATGAAGATCAATGAGAAATTGATAGCGGGGCGCAAGAATCGGGTGGTTCTTTGCGCCGAGGTTTGATATAGTGATAGCCGTACAGCAGCATTCACAACCAGGCCGCGGTGTCCTGGTCGATCACCAGTATCGTGTTGTCAACTTTCAACAAGAGTTCCAAGGCGACCCCGGCCGCGGATGAATGATGGATAGTTGGGCCTGTTTTTTGTAACTATCAAAACAGTATTGACAGGTTACAAAAGTTGGATTATAATGTAACCACTTTCTCGCTTTTATCTAGTTACACCAAAAATATTGTTGACCGAACGTTAAAACTGGTTCTATACTATTCAGGGGGGACATATGTTAACCGTAGCCAATCATAAACAGCATCAAAACATTTCCACGCCGATGCTGCGTTTGGTGCTATACAAAGGCGAAGTATATCGCTTGCCTGCAACCAGTCACGGCATCCGTGTTTTATCAGGAGTAGCCTGGGTAACCGTTACCGGCAAGGACAGAATCTTGTTAACGGATGAACAGACATCGTTAAGTTTAAACAACGATTTTGCCCTCGTATCGGCTTTGGACCGCACCCCTTTGGTGTTAGAAGTTTGGGGTGATAATAAGTTACACTCCGCTCATGTTAAATAAAAGTGCAGGGTAGGGGCGCAAGGCCTTGCGCCCCTACATAATAAGCACTTGTTCTGTACATGAGCCGTTACACTCATCAGGGATGTTGGTTACATCCCAATACGGCGGTAAGGCCGGGAATAAGACTTTAGCGTAGATATACGGTGAGGATCAAATAATGGCTCTAAGGAACTTCAGTTGGCTTCTACTGTTGGCCTCTTTGTGGGGACCGTCGTTTTTGTTTATCAAGATCGCCGTGCAGGATATTCCTCCTTTTACCCTGGTCTTGGGCCGAGTGGGAATTGCAGCCCTATTGCTCTATCTGATTCTACGGCTAACCGGGCGTAATCTACCCAAATTGGGCCGGGTCTGGTTACATTTTGCCGTGGTTGGTTTTTTCTCTAACGCCTTGCCCTTTACACTCTTCAGTTGGGGCGAAATCCATATTGCCAGCGCGCTGGCGGCGATTCTGAACGGGACTACGCCGCTCTTTACCATCCTACTGGCGCACGTCTTTACGGCCGATGACAGGCTGACTCCCGTCAAGATCGCGGGGACGATGCTGGGCTTCGGTGGGCTGGTGCTGCTCATTGCCCCATCGCTGTGGCAAGGGGTGTACGCCACCACCTGGGGTTTGCTCGCCGTGACCATCGCCACGGTCAGTTATGGGGTGGCCATCGTCTACACTCGCCAGAATCTACGCGGTCTACCCCCGCTGGTCGGTCCTACAGCCCAGTTGAGCATGGCCACCCTTTACATCCTACCTCTATCGCTCTGGCTGGAGCATCCGTTTAGCCTGCGGGCGCCCTCCTGGATGGCCTGGGGCTCTCTGCTCGCCCTGTCGTTGTTGGGCACAGCCCTGGCTTTTGTCGTCTACTACTACGTCATCGAGCGAACCAGCGCTACTTATGTCTCTATGGTCACCTATCTGGTGCCGATTTTTGGGGTAGCTTTGGGCGTGGCGATCCTGGATGAACAGCCGGGTTGGTCTGCCTACATTGGCTGTACGCTGATCTTGGCGGGCGTGATGACAGTCAACGGACTTTTCAGGTACAGGAGCTGGCGGCAAATGGCTGGCGCAGCCGCCCACCTGCTCGCGCTCTGGCTTTCACATACAAAGCCAGGTTGACAAAGAATAGCCTCAAGCCCGTACACCCGGTTTGAGAGCGAGACAGCCGGCCATCGATCTCAAATGTATTACCGAATCTTCAAACCAACAACGTGGGTGAAGCGATATCATACACCGCCCGGTAGTAGGCCAGCAGCCGTTCCTCGGCGCGTGGGTCGTTCACTACCTCGGTATACGGGAACATGGTGCCCTGCCAGCCTTCGTCGTGCCAGCGAGCGCCACCCGGCAACGGTTGATCGACCAGCATCTCCTTTTCAAAGGGCCACGGATTGGCGTAGAAGTAGATGGGTTCACCGGGATAAAAACCGAAGTTGATTTGCGAAGGCGATTCAAGCACCTCGCCCTGCTCCTTATGCGGCGCCAGCCGGGTACCGAACCATTCAAAGGCGATATCAAAGCCGTGCGGCCATAGTTGCACCGGGCCAACCTGCCCCGGCAAACTCGCCCGATGTTGCTTCAAAATTTTGTCGGCGCTCACCAGGGCAGTGAGAAATTGCTCCGCCGCAGCCGGATCGTACGGGCGCGGCTCGTCGTTCTCAAATTTTTGGCGGGCATAGTCGCCGCTCAAGCCCAGTTCGGCGACCGCAGCAAGCACTTGATCGCCCAGCGCCGTGGCCGACGTTCCCCGGGTCATACTCCAACGCCAACCGGCTACGCGGCTGGCGGCCAAGACGATATCGTGCCGGCGCAGGTCGATTTTTAGTGAAAAGGTCCCCCCGTCAGGCAGCGGGATAGAGTCGGTGGTCAACCCATCCGGCTGAACTTTCAAGCTGATGTGCTGCCACTTGGGGTGGAACTGGGCGTGCGCCCGGGGCACCACGCCGATGATATTGCTGTAGAAATGCAACGTTTGGCGGGTCGGTTCCCAGCCGGCCAGGGGCGGAAAGCTGCTACCAGTAGACATAATTTCCTCCAAATGCTGATATCATTGAGATCCTCACAGTTATAGATGTCCAGATAAGTTTTTTCTACAAGAATTGGGCCTGGATTAGGAGACACTTGCACCGGAGCGCAAGTGCAGGTGTTTGGGGATTTTTCCCTATAAATTTTATCCCCTAATCCCCAAATCCCGGCAAAAACTTTTCTGGGAGACTATAAGACGAGGGCTTTGGGAAATATCTTACCTGCACAGGGTTATTGCCATTTGCCCAATCCGTTCCGCTGGCCTAAATTAGAGGGCAGCCATTTGGCCTAAACATACCATGAGGTGAAACTCCAATGAAGTTAGAAACACAAGCCATTCACGCCGGCCACCAGATCGACCCGGCCAGCAGCGCGGTCATGCCGCCGATCTATCTATCAACCACCTTTGAGCGCCAGCCAGACGGCAGTTACCCCCACGGCTACAACTACTCCCGTCACGGCAACCCCAATCGCCACGCTCTGGAGCAGTGCCTGGCCGCTCTGGAAGGCGGCGTCGATGCGGCTGCCTTTGCCTCCGGCTCTGTGGCGATGATGACCGTTCTCCAGGCCCTCTCGCCCGGCGACCACGTCATCGCCCCGGACGATCTCTATTTTGGCATCCGCCAACTCCTGCAGGATATTTTCATCCCGTGGGGCCTGCAAGTCACCTTTGTCGATACGACCGCTCCCGGCCAGGTTGAGGCAGCACTCCAGGCCAAGACCAGGCTGATTATGATCGAAACGCCGTCGAATCCGTTGATCAAGGTCACCGACATCCGGGCGACGGCCGGGCTGGCTCACCAGGCCGGCGCTTACCTGGTTTGCGACAACACCATCGCCACGCCGGTGTTGCAACGTCCCTTTGACTTGGGGGCCGACTTGATTGTGCACGCCACCACCAAATATTTGGGCGGGCACAGCGACGTGCTCGGCGGCGCGATCGTCGCCAGAAGCGAAAGTGGCCTGTGGGAAAGAATCAGGCACATTCAAAAAGTTGGCGGGGCGGTGCCGTCGCCGTTTGAGTGCTGGCTCACCCTGCGGGGCATCCAAACTCTGCCGTATCGGGTACGCGCCCAGGCGGAGAATGCGCTGAGAGTGGCCCAATTCCTGGCCAACCACCCGGCCGTGGAGCGAGTCCATTATCCCGGTTTGGACAGCGCCGCGGGCCACCAGGTGGCTTGCCAACAAATGAGCGGTTTTGGCGGGCTGTTATCGTTTGAGGTGAAGGGGGGGCAGGCTGAAGCGATGGCGGTCGCGGCCAGGGTCAACCTTATCACCAGGGCGACCAGTTTTGGCGGCAGCCACAGCTTGATCGAGCACCGCGCTTCGGTTGAAGCGCCCGGCAGCACCACGCCAGAGAGTCTCCTACGGCTGTCTATCGGCCTGGAAAATGGGGACGATTTGATCGCCGACCTGGCTCAGGCGCTGGCAGCCTAACCCATCTAGCAGGCTGTCGGAGAGAATTCTGGAGTCGAGGGTTT
>CAYZHI010000047.1:0-14192 GCA_964477335.1 uncultured Caldilineaceae bacterium
CGACGGTGACGACCATGAGGGCGACCAGCACCCCGGCAAACGACAGGACCGTGGCCTGCCAGCGCGGTATACGGCGGGCCGCCCGGCCAATATGGTAGTTAGAGACAAAAACCACCACCAATACGCCCACGATTTGCCACCACAACTGCGTCTGGATCATAAAGAAGGCGCCAATTGCCCCGGCAATAAGTCCCCACAGCAGCACCTGCCGCCGCGCCGGATCAAAGCTGAACAGCCCGCCCTCGGCCTGCTGCTGAAAACGATTGGGATCGAGTTTTCGCTTCTTAGCCACGCTCAGTCCGTCTCCCTTGAAAATACCCCCACCCCAACCCCTCCCCCGATTCGGGGGAGGGGGTCAAGCATTTTCATTCTCATTGTAGTGGCGAAGCCTCTGTCCGACTCTCTTGTCAATGCTTTAGGGCCTGATCTCGGCCACCGACTTAACCACCTGGTTAGGCCGGTAGGGAAAACGGCCAATCATTTCGGGGCTGGTTACGCCGGTCAACACCAGGATCGTTTCCAGGCCGCTTTCCAGGCCCACTTTGATGTCGGTGTCCATCCGGTCGCCGACCATGACCGCATTCTCCGAATGTTCGTCCAGATAGCGCAGGGCCGAACGCATAATAAAGGGATTGGGTTTGCCCACAAAGTAGGGGCTTAGCCCGGTGGCTTTTTCGATCAGCGCGGCCACCGCGCCGCAGGCCGGGGTCAGTCCCTGCTCGGTTGGGCCGGAGGGATCAGGATTGGTGGCAATAAATCTGGCCCCGGCGGCCAGCAGCCGGATAGAGCGGATGATCTTGTCGTAAGAGTAAGACTCCGTCTCGCCTAAGATAACGTAATCGGGGCTATAGTCGGTTAAATTATAGCTCACGTCGGCCAGGGCCTGGTACAGGCCGGTGTCGCCGACCACATAGGCGCTGCCATCAGGCATCTGGTTCTTGACAAAAGCAGCCGTGGCCATGGCGCTGGTGAAGATGTGCTTGGCCTCTACGTTCAACCCGACCGTCTGCAAGCGATGCTGCAAGTCGGCCGGCGGGTAGCGGGAGTTGTTGGTAAGGATCAGATATTTGTGGCCGCCCTCGATCAGGCGCTGAACAAATTCAATCGCGCCGGGGATGGCATTTTGCCCTTCCACCAGCACGCCGTCCATATCGATCAAATAGCTCTTCCTCATTCAATATCCTTTTCTCAGGGAATAGTTTGGTTGACCCATTGCAACGGCTCGACGGCAATGCCGTTGAGCCGCATCTCCCAGTGCAGGTGCGGGCCGGTGACCAGGCCGGTGTTGCCCAGGTAACCGAGCAGGGCTCCGGCCGGCACCTCTTGCCCCTGGCCTACCGCCAGTTGGCTCATATGCCAGTAGCCGCTAAACAGGCCGGCGCCATGGTCGATGAGCACGGCCTGGCCGCGAATAGTTAGAGTTTCGGCCAGGACCACCCGGCCGGCGGCGGCGGCATAGACAGGCTGGCCAACCTCGCCGCCAAAGTCGACGCCGCCGTGAAAGCTGACCGCGTCGCTGCCATTGTAGCTGCGGCGGTTGCCGAAATAACTGGTGATCCGCAGGTTGTTGAAATCAACCGGATAGCGGAATGGCCCGGCCCAGCGCGGCTGCAACGATACCACCGACCAGAGCGATTTTAGCTGTTCCTGCTCCTGCTGGATCAACTCGGCGTTGAGCAGTTGGCTGCGCTGGTCGTCCAGGTTGATATATTCCTGGCCGTATGGCCCGGCGATAACCTCCACGTTCGTGAAGGTGGCGACCGTGCGGCCATCGGTCAGGGTGGCGCTGAGCAGCAACGGATAGAGGTTTGGCTCGGCCAGGGCGTGGATGGGAATAATCGTCCACCAGCCGCCGGCCTGTCCTGGCCAGAACAAAACAGGCTGGCCCTCAAAATTGCCGGTCAGGCTGGCGGCGGGATCGCTCAGGTTTACGTAGACCACCAGGGTCCGGCCCTGAATGATGACCGGCTCCGAGAACTCCACGGCGACAAAGGGGGCCGGCAACGTGGCCGGAGCTGGCGGCGGGCCGCCGGGAATCCGCAGGGTATGGCCCACCTGGATCAGGTCGGCGTTGACCAGATTGTTGGCCAGCGCCAGCGCGCCAACGGTCAGGCCGTATTGGCCGGCAATTTGAGCTAAAGTTTCGCCCGGCTGGACCGTGTGGAATTGGCTGGCGGGTAGCTCCGGCAGATCGAGATTCTCGGCCGGCGGCGCGCCCGGCAAGATCAAAGTTTGGCCCGGAAAAATCAGGTTAGGATTGGCCAGGTCGTTGGTCAGGATAAGCTCGGCCAGGTTCAAGTTGTAGCGCAGGGCGATACCCACCAGGGTGTCGCCGGGCTGGACAGTGTAGCTGAAACTGCCGGCTTGCTGGGGGTGGTTCTGCAGGGGCGGCGACGCGGCTGCTGGCTGAGTGAACCAGCACAACGCCGCTATCAACGTGATTCCAAAGCCAAACCCGGTGCGGGTAAACAACATCTCACTCCCCAAAAAAATAGACCACCGACGGCAGACCGCTGACCTCCGCAAGACATTTTCATCGTCGGCGGTGAGCCGTCAGGTTCGTGATGACTCCGGCGCCAAAGGTTGGACATATTTTAACCTTATCGCCCAAATTCCGCTAGTAGGTGCAGAATAAAAGTGACCGGCGCTTTAGAAGCGCCGGTCGCTATACTTTCTCGGCTAAAGGGCCTGAGCCGGTTTGACCAGGACAGAGGTCATTCCAGGGCAACCGGACGAATACCCTTATAGACCGTGTGGCCGCCGATAGTCTTGAGAATCAACTCCGGCGTTTTTTTCTGGATAGCCTGGTAGATCTCGACGGGGGTCAGCGGAGTGTTGTTATTGGCAATAAAAGTACAAAAAATTGCCGTAGTCAAAGGCATGTGATCGTTGACAAAGTCCGGCTGCTGGCTGCAATAGCGCTGGATCACATACCAGAGCCGGTCGATCTGAAAGACTTCGCCGGTTTCCGGGTCGACCCAATCAAAGGTTTGCTCGGTATCGGCCAGGCCGGCGTACTCGGCCTGGGCTTCCGGGCAGAGATGGGCCTCCAAATCAACTTTCAGGGCCGGCCCTTTTTTCTGCCACCAGCCAAAGTCGATGTGAAATTTTGTGTCAAGGGTCGGTTTTACGTATTTGGCCATAATGATTCGTGCTCAATCCTGTAAACTGGGATCGAAGGTGTAATAACCGTGATGCATCGGCACAAAACAGGCATGCAGCCCCAGTTCCTGAATTACCGAGCCGGGGGCAAAGCGCCGGATAACGTTGACGGCGCTGTAGAGCGTTTTCACATGAACGGTACTTTGCGGATTTAGCTTGGATAGCTCCGGAAATACCTGGATCAACAGCTCGTACAGCGACACCCCTTTTTCCTCGGCATTTTGCCACAGGCGGTCGGTTTGGGTTGGATTAGGGTCGCCAATGATCATCAGTTCGTCATATTTACAGTTGATCGCCTGGGTATTCATGCGGAAGGCAAGCTGGTGGTTGACGACGGTAGCCACTCGAACCCAGTCGCGTTGGGCGCGGGTAGGCTGGTAGTCGATGATGAGGCGCATCGGGTCATTAGTGCGTTTCAGTTCCAGATAGGCGCCTACCGGCAATTTATGTTTCTGGTACCACTTGTCCAGCCCACAGATATAGTGGCCATTCAGCATCGACCAACCGGGAAATACGTCGCCGGTATGGCCATCGACAAATTCAAAACGGACCGGATTGTAGGTGCTGGTGGGAAAGAAAGGCTGGGTTTTAGGGGTGAGCGGCAACGTACCGGCCCGCCAATGAGGATAATTGAGCACGATGGTTACCGCTTTGGCGTTGGCCGGCGTGGCCGGAATGTCTTCCGGATAACTATACTCGTCATCGATGTCGGCCAGAATAGCCAGCAGTTCATCCTCAAACTCGGCCGGATCATAATCGGGGAGTTCGCTGATTGCCAGGCGGGGCGGCCTTTGGTGGGCCTCGGGCGGCTCCAGGCGCTTCAAATACCAGAGCACCTGGCCGGTGGGACCAACATCGTCAAAGCGGTCATCATTGGCCAGACGGTAACTAACTGAAAAACGCAGCACCTCGGTGATCTCAGAGCCGTCTACCAAACTCATTTGCTCAATTAAGGCGTCAATAGGCAGAGGGCCTTGATTAATGTCGATGGCGGCATCGGCAATGTTGAACAGCCCTTCGTGAAATTCTACCAGCAAGTCGGCCAGGAAATATTGATCGTGAAATTCCACAAAATCGTCGCTGGCCTCAAGGGCAGCCTTCACTTTGGCCCGGATCGAGTCTTTATACGCTTCAAAAAGTTCTTCCGGCGTTAACAAACCCTGGAGATTGGCCAGGCTTTGGGCGTCACCCACATTCAGGAGCTCCGGTTGAGGAAAATCGGCCACAAATTCGCGGGTCTCCGTTGAATTTTCTAAAGCCACCTCCAAAACGGTAAAAGCGCCGTAATCGGGATGGTGCCCCGGCCGGGTTGACCTGACCTGCCCCAGGGCAAAATTAAACTTGGCAAACACAACCTGGTCATTGACGGCATAGCTATCTTGAGGCTGGTATAGTTTACCCCGTTGTAATTCAGTCCGGGCGGCTAACTCTTCCGCCTCGCAGCGTCGCCTGACCAGGACGTTGGCCAACTGATCGAGCGTATAGGGTTTATTTGTATCTAAAATATAATTATAGATGTACTCGGTATCTTCCGAGCCGACCTTAAATTGATCTTGCCAATAGGCAGCAGTTTGTGTCTTACGCTGTGTCAAAATGGGGAATACCTCGAATATTTCTGGGGATTAGATACTATGGCATCTTTTTGTTCCCCAAAATTATACTATTGTTCAAATGGCTTGACAAATCAAAAACAAATTTACTCCGCCTTGATTTATGCTTGGCGATTACCTGGATGCATGTTATACTTGCACGTTTCAATTTCATGGGCAGGAATGAGCGGTTATGAAACCAACCAACCAAGTTATGCGTCTACTTTTTGCCGTTATTATGTTGCTTAGCCTGACAACCGGATTTGAACCGGCTTCGGCGCAGGCCACTCCGCCGGTGCTGGCCTTCTACTACGCCTGGTTCGACCAGAATAGCTGGGCCGCCGGTCAATCGGTTGACTCGCCGCTTGAACCTTACAATTCGGCCGACCGGGCCACCATCGAGCGGCACGTAGCCCAGGCTCAGAGCGCCGGCATCGATGCTTTTGTGCAAGCCTGGTATGGTCCGCAAGAGAGCAATAATCAAACCGAAACCAATTTCCGCGCTCTGCTCGACGTGGCGGCGGCGCGCGGTTTTACGGCGGCGGTCGATCTGGAAGTGACCGGTCCCTTCTTTGCCGACGCCGGGTCGGTGACCAATGCTCTCGCTACCCTCCTGGCTAAGCACGCCCAACATCCGGCTTACCTGCGCTATCAGGGCAAACCGGTTATCTTCTTCTGGCGGCAACAGCGTTTTTCGGTAGACGAGTGGACGGCTATCCGCAACCAGGTTGATCCCAACCGGGCTAGCCTGTGGATAGCCGAGGGGACCGACCTGGCCTACCAGGCGGTGTTCGATGGCCATCATCTCTACAGCATCGCCTGGGCCGACTCGCCGGCAGATCAACTGGCCAGGTGGGCTAACCAGGTGCGCGGCTACGCCGCCGACAACCAGGTGGAGCGGCTCTGGGTGGCCACGGCTATGCCCGGCTACGACGATACCCGGCTGGCGCGGACCAATACCTTTAGCGTTGCCCGCGCCAACGGCGACTACTACCGCCAAAGCTGGCAAGGAGCGGTGGCCAGCCAGCCCGATATGATCATTATCACCAGCTTCAACGAATGGCCGGAAGGTACGCACCTGGAACCCAGCCAAAATTACGGCAACCAGTATCTGGAACTGACTCGCCAATTGGTCACCGAGCTGCGCGGCGCGCCGCCGGCCGCGCCTGCGCCCATTGAAGCGGCCTGGCAAACCCCACCCGGCGCCGAAGAAACTCCGCTCCCACCGCCGGAGGAACCTTATATCAGCATCGAGGGGCTAACCAATGTGCGCCGCGGCCCGGGGACCAGTTTCGAGCGGATCGGCAGCCTGGCCGAGGGCAGCTACGCTGGAGTGGTTGGCCAGAACGAAGCCGGCGACTGGTGGCAGATCGAGTTCGAAGCCGGGCCAGAGGGTAAAGGCTGGGTGGCGGCGGAGGTGGTGGAATTTGTAGGCGACGCCACGGCTGTGCCGGTGGCGGCCAGCCCGGCCGACCAACCAGCCGCGGCCGTCGTCCCGGTAGTGGTTCCGGCCGGTCAGGCCAGAGTCCGTACCGGTCCCGGGCCTGATTTTGATGAGCTGGGCCAGTTGGCAGCCGGCGATACGGCGGTCGTGGTCGGCCAGAGCGAAACAGGCGACTGGTGGCAGATTGAATACGAAGCCGGCGAAGATGGTCTGGGCTGGGTAGCCAACGCTGTAGTTGATCTGGTCGGTGACAGAACCGCCGTGCCGGTGGTAGCCGTACCGCTTGAGCCGGGGGCGCCCACACCCACGCCAACCGCCACCGCCACCCCCGAACCGGTCATTGCCGGCAGTGTAGAAGCAACCGACCCAATCAATGTCCGGGCCGAACCGTCGTTGGATGGGATCCTGGTGGGTGGGCTTTATCCCGGTGAAACCGCCGCTGTCCGGGCCATCAGTCCCGATGGCGAGTGGTGGCAGATCGAGTTTGCCGACGGTCCGGATGGTCTGGCCTGGGTATCGACCGAGTTTGTCCGCTTCCAGGGGGATAGGAACGGTGTGCCGATTTTTGGCGTAGGTACGGTTACCCCCACCCCGGGGCCAACCGATACGCCCACAGCCACGCCGCCGCCGCCAACTGCGACCCCCATTGAGTTTCCGCCCACCTTTGCCCCAACCGCAACCTCGGTTTACGAAGCCACCTCCGCGGCGCTGCTGACCAACCGTGGCACCCCCGACCCGGCCGTGACCGAGCTATCTTCTGAGCGAGGCGCTTTCCAATGGAGCGACTTACCCTGGGGAGTCCTTAGCGTGATTGTAGTGGCCGCCATCTTGTGGTACCAGTTCAGCCGCCAGCGCCGGGCAAAGGATCGACTGCCCAGAAAATAGTCACATTGCCCAAGAATCACCTGATTCTTGGGTACTATTTCGCAGAATACCTGCTAAAATGTGAGATATATACATAAGTTTTCTGGCTGGCTGTTATTAGCCCCGGGTTAACCCTACGGGTGCCACAGGAAAATGAGTAAATGGATGATCTGATCCGCGAACGAGATTTTTACCGGCAGCAATGTAACCAACTGGGGGCTCGACTGTCGACAGCAATTGAGGCCCAAGCGCGGGCTCGCCGTGAAGCCAACCGCAGCCGGACAACTGCCAGGCTGGTTAAGGACATCTATCGTCTGGCCGACACTGACATTTCGCTGCTGGAAATTGGCCAGCGCTTTTTGCAGATCATCCTTGCTACCATGCGGGTAGACCGGGCAATGCTGCTCAACCACCAGCCAGAACACAATCGTTTTGTCACCTGGACTAGTTTGGGTTTCGGCCAGGCCGAGCCTGATTTTACCCCCCCTGAGACTCCGGCGGAATTCCACTTCATTAATTCAACCAGCCCGGCAGCGCCAGCGCTCGACTGGCTACGCCAGGCTGCCGGCGGCCCGTATCTATTATGGGCCTTTAACCCTACCGCCAGGTTAGCCTTGCTAATAAGCAACGACACCGAAGACCGGCACATTTACTCCCCCTTTGAGGCCAGCGATCAAGAGATTGTTGAAGGGGCCATAAGTGTTCTTATTGACATCATTAAGCGCAAGCAGACTGAACAGGCTCTGCAACAAAGTGAGCAGAAATACCGGCTGCTGGCCGAAAACGTAATGGACGTTATCTGGGCCACCGATTTGTCTTTTCGGTTCACCTACGTCAGTCCCTCGGTACTGGCGCTGTCAGGTTATAGCGCCGAGGAGACGTTGAACCAAACAATTGACCAGATCCTGACGGAGTCCTCGCTGGCGATTACGGCCGAGGTTTTTGCCAAGGAAATGGCCCGTGAGCAGGGCCCTGAACCGGTCAAGCCGACCAGGTCGGTTATGTTAGAGCTCGAACAGATTCGGAAGGATGGCTCTATCATTCCGGTTGAAATCAGGGCAGGTTTTTTGCGGGATGCAGCCGGTCAACCCATCGGTATTTTAGGTGTAACCCGAGACATTACCGAACGCCGGCAGGCGGAAGCGGCGCTGCGGGAAAGCGAGCAAAAATACCGGCAGCTAGTCCAATATGCGCCGGCGGGTATTTACGAAGTAGATTTTTTGCAACAGCGCTTTACCAGCGTCAACGACGTGATGTGTGCATATACCGGTTATAGTCGCGAGGAAATGCTGGCCCTCAGTCCGTTTGATCTGCTGACAGATGAGAGCAAGGCTCTTTTTGTCCAGCGCTTGCCGCAAGGGCTGCAAGGGCAGACACAGCCTGAAGAGGTTGAATATAAAATCAGGGCCAAGAATGGTCAGGAATATTGGGTGATACTGAATGCCCGCTGGCGATATCAAAACGATAGGCCGGTGGGGGCCATGGTAGTGATGCATAATATTACTGAACGCAAACTCATTGAAGAACAGATCAAAGCCTCGCTTGAGGAAAAACAGGTTTTACTTCAGGAAATTCACCACCGGGTTAAGAATAACCTGCAAATCGTCTCCAGCCTCCTCAGTTTACAGTCGGCCACGGTTCAAAGCCCCGAGATTTTGCAAGCGTTTCTTGATAGCCAACATCGTATCCGCTCGATGGCTCTGATTCACGAAAAGCTGTACCGGTCTGAAAATCTGGCCCAGATTGACCTTGTTGACTATGCTCGCGATTTGACTGCTTATTTACAGCAGGCCCACCGAGCAACAGAACGAGGCATTGGCTTGAACATTCAGGCTGATGATATCTTGGTCAAGATCGACACAGCCGTACCGTGTGGACTTATCCTCAACGAACTGGTTTCCAATGCTCTGAAACACGGCTTTCCTGAGGGTCGAACCGGACAAATCGATATTGAGCTTAAGCAGAAAAATCAACACGTCTGTTTGGTCGTGACTGATAATGGGATCGGCCTGCCGGCCAATTTTGATCTTGACCGGACCACGACATTGGGTTTGCAGTTGGTCAGGACTCTGGTCAATCAGTTGAGCGGAACGCTGGAGCAGAATTCTAACCACGGCACCCAATTTAGCATCACATTTAGCCTTGCATGAGTTAAAGGTAAAAATATGACTGCACCCAAGGTCCTGGTGGTCGAAGACGAGAGTATCGTTGCTTTCGACATCCAAAACCGGTTAATGAAATTAGGTTATCTTGTGCCAGCCATTGCCAGTTCTGGCCAGGAAGCTATCGCCAAAGCGGCTGAGATACAGCCAGACCTGGTCTTGATGGATATCAAGTTGAAAGGCGAGCTTGACGGTATTGAAACGGTGCGGCAACTTCAGGCCAAGTTTGATCTGCCGGTCGTCTATCTCACCGCCTTTGCCGATGACATCACCCTCCAACGGGCCAAGATCACAGCCCCAAACGGTTACCTGCTCAAGCCGTTTGTGGAAAGAGAACTCCAAACCACCATTGAGATGGCCCTTTACAAGCACAAGCTAGAAAAGCAATTAAAGGAGAGCCAACAGTGGCTGGATACCACGTTGCACAGCATCGATGAGGCGGTGATTGCCACCGACGCGGCCGGGCGGGTGAAGTTTATGAACCCAACCGCCGAGCAGTTGACCGGCTGGCTGGAACGGGACGCGTTGGGCCAATCTATTTCGGAAGTCTTTGAAGTCGTCGATGAGGCCAGTGGCCGGTTGGCCACTGGTAACCTGCTGGATGTTTTGGAGCGTGGCCGGGCAGTTAACCTGACCGGCCAATTGCTTCTGGCCAAAAACGGCTTGAAAATACCGATCGACCAAAGCGCCGCGCCGATCATAGATAGTCGCCGCAACATTATCGGCCTGGTGCTTACTTTTCAAGATATGACGGCTAAACGAGCGCTTCAGGCCCAGTTGGTCAAACAGGAACGTTTGGCCGCAGTTGGGCGGTTGGCCGGTGGCATTGCCCACGAATTCAATAACATCTTGACCAGTATCATTGGTTTTGCCCACCTCGCCCGGGCTGCAACCGGCGCGGACACACTGATAAGCCACGATTTAGATCAGGTGATCGAACAAGGGCAACGAGCCGCCTATCTGGTCCAACAAATGCTCGACTTCAGCCGAAAATCTATGCTGCAAAAACGGCCGCTGGCGCTGGCCCCTTTTATTAGAGATACGGTCAAATTATTGCAGCACACTATCCCAGATCAAATCGAGTTGACCCTCGCCGTTGACCCGGCATGTGAAACGATCAGAGTCGAAGCTGACCCGGCTCTGATTCAACAGATCTTGACCAACCTTGTTTCCAACGCGATTGATGCGATGCTGGCCGAAGGCGTGCTGACTATCCGGCTCTTCCCATTTACCGGCCAGCCGGGTGAGTCGCTACCAGATCAACCCGATCTGACCGAGGCGGGCCCAGCCAGCCGCTACACCAACTGGCTGGCTATAGCCGTGGCTGATACCGGTTTTGGCATTTCCCCGGAACATCGCTCCCAGCTGTTTGAACCGTTCTTCAGCACCAAGGAAGTGGGCCGGGGGACAGGGCTGGGCTTGGCCCAAGTGTATGGGATCGTCAAACAGCACCAGGGCGAGATCGAGATTCAAAGTCGGGTGGGCCAGGGTACAACCGTGACCGTGTATCTGCCGGTTTTGGCCGGCTCTACACCAACTCAGCCAGCCCAGCCAAAAGCGAGCCAAATCCCGCGCGGTCACGGCGAAACAATCTTAGTGGTGGAAGAAGCGTCGGAAAATGGGGGGATCACCCAGGTTATGCTGGAGTATTTGGGGTATCAGGTGCTAACAGCCAACAAACCGGCCGTAGCGCTAGAGCTTTACCAGCAACAGGCAGATCAGATCGCCGTAGTTCTGGTAGATATTTTGGCCCCAGGCCTGGGTGGGAGTGATTTGATTAAAACCTTGTTCCAGCAGTATCCGGAGATTAAACTGGTCGCGGTAACTCACTACCCGCCCGAGGCCGCCCCGCCAATCATACCGGCCGCCGGTACCATCACGTGGCTGTCAAAACCCTGGACGCCGCCCAAGTTGGCCCAGATAATGAGGCAACTGCTGTCATAGAGTCGATCCAATTTCCAGCCCCCTGACCGCCGCCAATAAACTTTTCGGCGGATCGCGGTCTGCCGTCGGCGGTCACAAGGTTCAGGCAGTTGCGAAAAAAGAACACCCCGGCCGTGGTGGCTGGGGTGTTGGCATTACTGAGGGCAAGACTATTAGCCGGCTACCTGTTGCAAGGCGGCTAAAGCGGCCTCATAATCGGGGTGCTGGCCAATTTGCGGCACGTACTCAACGTAGCGGACTACGTCATCGGCATCGACAATAAAAACAGCCCGCTGCTCAATCCGCAGCTCCTTGATGTAAGTGCCGTAAGCCGAGCCAAAAGACATCTGGCGATAATCTGACAACATCTGCATCTTGTTAACCCCGGCGCTGGTACACCAGTTTTGCTGAGCAACGGGCAAATCGACACTGACCGTATAGGCCACCACGTTGTCGCCATATTTGGCAACTTCTTCGTCAAAACGGCGCGTTTGGGCATCGCAAATTCTGGTATTCAGCGAGGGGACCACATTGATGAGCCGGACCTTGCCAGCGCTGTCCTGTAAGGTAACCATATCCATAGAGAAGAGATTATTCGATAACGCAAAATGGGGGGCTTTGTCGCCTACCTTTAGCTTGTTGCCCAGCACAGTTAGCGGATTCCCCTTCGAAATGACATCTCCAACTCGTTCAATCATGGCGTTTTCATACTCCTTATGGTGATCCTGGTGCCCGATTCAAATAAGGCAATTTTTATAGTAGAATTTTAAAATATTATATAAAGCTCCTGTCAACTTGTCCAAAAAATCAGGCGGCTCATGTTCAGAACAACTGCTTATTTTGTAGGGGCGCAAGGCCTTGCGCCCCTACAATGCACTTGTATTTAATATGAGCGAATCAGACCGAACCGAGACCATTCTGACCGCAGCCGTACAGCCATTGGCGACCGTCGGCCTGGATAAACTCATCGGCCTTGCCGGGTCCCCAAGTGCCGGACTCGTAAAAGGCCAGCACGGGCGCGTAGTTGCTGGCCCAGCCGGCCAGGATCGGATCGACGATAGCCCAGGCCAGTTCGATCTCATCGCTGCGGGTAAAGAGCGACGCGTCCCCCTGCATCGCATCCAAAATCAGCCGTTCATAGGCGTCGGGCAACGTGTTTTTACCAAAATCCTGCTCATAGAGAAACGACATATCGACCGACTGGGAGCGCATCCCGGCGCCGGGTATTTTAGTTTCAAAACTCAGGTGCATCCCCTCGTTGGGTTGAATGCACAGCCCGAGGACATTGGGCGGCAACTGTTTGCCCGGCCGGAGGGGAAACATCAGATGGGGCACGTGCCGGTATTGGATCGAGATTTCGGTTACTTTGTTGGCCAGGGCCTTACCGGAACGGAGATAAAAGGGCACATTACGCCAGCGCCAGTTGTCGATAAAGAGTTTAATGGCCCCAAAGGTGGGCGTTTCGGTGCGGGGAGCCACCCCCTTTTCGTCGCGATAGGTGCGGTATTGGGCCCGCACGGTGTATTGGCCCACCTCCTCCGGCCTGATGGGCCGGACAGCTTTAAGCACTTTCACCTTTTCGTCGCGCAATGAGGTGGCGTTGAACTCGGCCGGCGGTTCCATGGCAGTGAGGGTGAGCAGTTGCAGGAGATGGTTCTGAAACATATCTCGCAGCACCCCGGCGGTATCGTAGTAGCCGGCCCGGCTGCCCAACCCCACCTCTTCGGCCACTGTAATCTGCACGTGGTCAATATAGTTGCGATTCCAGAGCGGCTCAAATATAGCGTTGCCAAAACGGAAAACTAGCAAATTCTGGACGGTTTCTTTACCCAGATAGTGGTCAATCCGGTAAACCTGGTCTTCGGCAAAATATTCGTGAATCTGCTGGTTCAGCTCTACGGCTGTGGCCAGGTCATGGCCAAAAGGTTTCTCCACAATGATACGCCGCCAGTTCCGCTCGCCGGATTGGGCCAGCCCGGCCTGGCCCAATTGAGCCACAATGTCGGCATAGAGCAGCGGCGGGGTCGACAGGTAATAGAGATAGTTACAGGCGGCGCCATGTTCCTGGTCAATTTTGACCAACAATTTCTGGAGGGCTTTGTAGCCGGCCGGGTCATCGTACCGGGCGCGATGATAAAAGAGCTGCCGGGCAAAGTCGGGCCAGGCCGAACATTCATCGGGTTTGAGCCGGGAATGTTGCTCAATGCCTTGTTTTACTTTTTCTCTGAAATCGTCGTCAGCCAATTCACTCCGGGCTACCCCCACCACGGCAAACTTTTCCGGTAGCAGCCCTTCGCAAGCCAGGCTGAAGAGCGAGGGCATCAATTTGCGCTCGGTCAAATCGCCCGAGGCGCCGAAGATGACGACGACGCAAGGGTCAGGGATTTTGCGGATGTCATTTTTTTCGGCGAAGGGTGTGTTGGCAGTCTGAATAGAGACAGGATTGGACATAAAGCCTCCTCGTTCATTAACCAGACGCTTGCTACCGGACACTTTTTTATGAAAAGGCCAAATCAGTTACACGGAGGGCGCAGAGGAGGCACAGAGCTACACTGAGATATTGAAAAGTGGTATTAATTTAACCCCAAAAACTGTTTTTCTCCTCAATTCTCTGTGAACCTCGGTGAAATCTCTGTGAAACTCTGTGTTCCCCAAAAAGTGTCCGGTAGTGAAACCAGACGTTTCTCCCTTAAGCCAGCCAGCATCAAAACTGGCCCGGAGAGCAATTTCTGCTGGCTGATCCTGACTTATTATTCTAGCACGGAAAGGATTGAAGGGGGAATTTGATGGCACAGTTGAAGCCCCCTCCCGGATATGCTATAATGCATCCAGCCACAACAGTAAACATCAGCCAATAATCAACGATAGTCAAAATCTATGGAAGGGGGGCGCCATGCACATTGATGAGTTAACCATTGGCATTGAAGAGGAGTATCAAATCATCGATCCTGAGAGCCGAGAATTGACCTCCTACATTTCTGAGTTTTTGGATAAGGGAGTAGTTCTCTTTCGGGATCAGGTCAAACCGGAATTTTTGCAGTCGCAGAT
>CAYZHI010000048.1:0-14163 GCA_964477335.1 uncultured Caldilineaceae bacterium
AGGCGGACATTACGGCCGAAAGCCCTGCAAAAGCGACTTCAGTCGCGCCGGCTGAACAGTTATCAGAATCTTATTATAGCCAGCCCATTCGTTTCGGGCTAATTGCCGGTCAACTGGCCAGTCGGTTCATCTTCGTAGACGCAAAGATGCCTCAAAATCTTACGTGGGTTAGGCCAAATAGTCTACGTTTATAGGTGAACCTTTTGCGCCTTCATGACCAGCTCAAACTCTTGAATGGCGGTAAGCACGCTATCGGGCACATCACTATCGACGCTGATGAAAGAGATGGCCAGGCCGCCCGGTTCGGAACGCCCAGTGCGCCAGGTAGCAATATTGATGTTGTGCTCGCCCAGCAACGTCCCCACCCGGCCAATGAAGCCGGGCCGGTCGTGGCTGTGGGTCACCAGGATAATCCCCTCGGGCCGCACATCGACCCGATAGCCGTCAATTTGGACCAGCCGGGGTTCGCCCTGGCTAAAGAGGGTGGCCGACACGGTACGGCTACCGCCGGGCCACTCCACCCAGCAGGAGATCAGGTTGGGATAGTCCGGCGTGGGCAGGCTGCTAGTTTGAGAAATGGCAATGCCGCGCTCGTGGGCCAGATGGGGCGCGTTGATATAGTTGATCGTCTGGTGAAGAATAGGCTCCAGCACCCCTTTCAGAATAGCGACTGTGATCGGTTTGATCTGATCGCCAATTTCCTCGCCGTCAACCTCCACCTCAACTCGCCGGATGGCTCCTTCGGCCAACTGCGTTTGCAAACTGCCCACCTTTTCCGCCAGGTGTAAAAAGGGGTGTAATTTTTTCAGCAAGGCGGCGTCGGCGATGGGCATATTGATGGCGTTGCGAAAATCTTGGCCCTGGAGCGCCGCCAGTATCTGCTCGACGATTTGGGTGCCGACATCCTGCTGGGCTTCGACCGTGCTGGCGGCCAGGTGGGGCGTCAACACCACGTTGTCCAGCTTGAGCAGGGGACTATCCGGCGGCAGCGGTTCCTGGCCATACACATCCAGGGCCGCGCCGGCAATCTTTCCCGATTGCAGCCCGGCCACCAGGGCGGCCTCATCGATCAACGCGCCGCGGGCAGCGTTGATCAGGCGCACCCCGTGTTTCATCTGGGCAATAGCCGCGGCATCGATGATATGTTTGGTTTTGGGGGTCAGGGCCGCGTGCAGGGAGATGAAATCGGAGCGAGCCAGCAGCTCCGGCAGATCGACCCGTTTGACCTTCAACTCGTGGGCCAGCTCGTCGCTCAGATAGGGATCATAGGTTAATACTTCCATACCAAAAGCCTGGCAGCGGCTGGCCATCTGCGCCCCAATCCGGCCCAGGCCGATGATGCCCATAGTTTTGCGATAGAGTTGGACGCCCAGATAGCTTTTGCGGTCCCAGCGCCCTTCCTTTAGGCTGGCATGAGCCTGGGGCACGTGGCGGCACAGAGCCAGCAACAGGGCCAGAGTGTGCTCGGTGGTGGCGATGGTATTGGCTCCGGGCGTGTTCATCACGATGATGCCGCGCCGGCTGGCCGCCTCCACGTCGATATTATCGACGCCAACCCCGGCCCGGCCAACCACCTTGAGCTTGTCGGCCGCGGCCAATACCTCCCCGGTCACTTTGACGCTGCTTCGCACAATCAAGCCATCGTAGCCGGGGATGCGCTCGGCCAGGGTCTCCGGCGTTAAGCCTTTGATCAGGTCGAATTCAATGTTGGGATTTTGTTCCAGGTAAGCCAGCCCCTGGGCCGACAGATCATCGGTAATCAGGATTTTGTAGGTCATCGCGCTACTCCTGAGTTCATTATTTAAAGCTAACTTCCCCCTGTTGGATTAACAACAGGCCCTTGTCCAGGGTCGTCTGGTGGGGGGTGCCAACCAGGGCGTTTTGCTGCTGCGCCGATGCCGCCAGCGGCAGCAGCGGGGCCAGGCTGTTGGCTTTGATGAAGACATCGGCGGTTGCAGCCACCCGAGCCCGGCCGACCACGCCGCCAAAACCCACCACCCAATCGACGGCCGGGCGGGCGGCCAAATCGCTCACCCCATCGCCGACGAGCACGGCCCGGCCGGAGCGACCCTGGCGGAGTTCCTGGATCACGTCGGCCTTGCCGTGCGACTCGATCAGTGGCGTCTGTTCGGGGTCCAGATATTCCACATCGGGTCGCGGCCCCCAGCGATCCTGCTGGTAATCCCACCACTGGCCCGATAGTTCGTTGTAACGCACATCGACCGCCCGGATATTTGGGCCAGGGATACCCAACCACAACCCAAAGGGGCGCACCGCCGCTAATAAGCCGCCGCTGACAATGAAGAGTTCCTTGCCCAGATATTGCAGGGCGTCGATCACGGCAATGGCGTCCGGCGTCACCGTTTGGCGATAAAGCTGTTCCAGCTGGCGAATTTCGGCCCGGGTAGGTGCCAGGAGCTCCAGGCGGCGGTCATAGATATTTTGCAGGTGGATTTCGCCATCCATGGCCGCGTCGGTTAATTTTTTGATCTGGTCAAACTTACCCTTCTGCCGGGCCAGCTCGTCGATGCCTTCGATCTGGCTGAGGGTGCTGTCGCAGTCAAAAAAGACCAACTCGAAACCCGGCCAATCGGGTTGAAACAGCTCATTTTTTGACATCGTCGCCCCAAAAAAAAGCGGCCACACGTTTCGTGCGTCCGCCTTTGGATGCCCCAAAAGGTATCAGACTATTTTTGCACTTGTGCAACTCTTTACGATCACCTAATAGTATCACATCAAAAAGGGATCAGCAAACAACACGGGGTACGTCCAGAATTTTAGGCCGATCAGGTGACTGGCACTTGACCTGTGCCGGTCACCTTAACAGACTCCCGCTAACTTGAGAATCATGCTAAAATGGAACAAAGTAAAAAGCCCCGCCGCTATCGGGGCTTCCGTGGACCTGACCAGGTGAACGCCCACTCGCTCAGGCGTAACTCTATCTCAGCCCGTGGACGCGGTCCGGTCAAGGCCGCGTTTCTTATTGCCCTTTACCGCCAGAGAATTTGCCAACTATGAAATGTAACGAACCGTACCGCGAGGTAAAAAATGTCAAAGCCAACTTATCGAGAATTAGAACAAAAGGTAAAGCAACTTGAAGAAATCGAGGCAAAACTGCGCGAAAGTGAAGAGAAGTTTCGGCTGGCCTTTCAGACAAACCCGGACTCAATCAACCTTAATCGAGCAGCTGATGGGCTGTATCTTGACGTTAATGAAGGCTTTACCCGGTTAACCGGTTATACCCGCGCCGAGGTTATCGGCAAAACTTCCCTTGAATTGAATATCTGGGTTAATCCAGAAGATCGGGAACGTTTAATTCATGAATTGATGACCGTGGGCTATGTAGAAGATTTGAAAGCCCAATTCCGTCGGAAGAATGGGCAAGTTGGCATTGGCCTGATGTCGGCCCGTCTTTTGCGGATCAATCAAGAAAACGTTATTCTCTCAATCACCCGCGATATTACCCGCGAAGTAGCCCTGGAAGAGCAGTTCCGGCAGGCGCAAAAATTGGAAGCCATCGGCCGTTTGGCCGGCGGCATCGCCCACGATTTTAACAACCTGCTCGTCCCCATCATGGGCTATACCGACCTGGCCATGCTGCAACTATCGCCTGCGGACAAACTCTACCCTATGCTGGAGCAGATCGGCAAAGCAGCCGGGCGAGCCGCCGATCTTACCCGGCAAATTTTAGCCTTTAGCCGCCGCCAGGTATTGGAACTACAACCGTTAAACCTCAATGAGGTCATCAGGGATTTCCAACCGATGGCCCAACGCCTGCTCAGAGAAGATATCGATCTGGACATCTGCTTGTCCCCGGCATTGGATTATATCCAGGCCGACCGGGCTCAAATCGACCAGATTCTAATGAACCTGGTCATCAATGCCGGGGAGGCCATGCCCACCGGCGGCCACCTGACCATTGAAACGGCTAATATATTTTTGGATGAACTCTATTTTGAAAAATATGCTGATGACAAGAAACCCGGTCATTACGTGATGTTAGCCGTTAGCGACACCGGCCTGGGCATGGATGCCGAAACCCGCAAACATATTTTTGAACCCTTTTTTACCACCAAAGCACATGGCCAGGGGACCGGGCTAGGTCTGGCTACCACCTTTGGCATTGTCAAGCAGCATCAGGGCCATATCTGCGTTTATAGTGAACCGGGTCATGGGACAACTTTTAAAGTCTACCTGCCCCGGTCGAATGAAACGGCCCAGCCTAGGGCTATCACCCAGGCCGGGCCAATCGCGGTCGGCGGGGTGGAAACTGTGCTGGTGGTGGAAGATGAAGAAATGGTGCGCCAACTGGTTTGCGAAACTCTGACCGCGCATGGCTACAACGTTATCGAAGCCGGCAGCCCTGAGCGCGCCCTGGAACTGGCAATGAACCGCCGGCACAACATTCACCTGTTACTGACCGACGTGATTATGCCCGGCATGAATGGCCGTGAACTTCAGCAAAAGCTCATCGCCCTCAATCCCAACATCAAAGTGTTGTTTATGTCGGGCTACACCGATAACGTTATTGTCCGTCACGGTATCCTCGATAGAAACGTGAATTTTTTACAAAAACCTTTTACCGTGACCAGCCTGACGCAAAAAGTAAGGCATGTTTTGAATCAATAGGCACGGCAAATCGAAGCCGTCGATGCCCAGATTGACCGGCTACTCTACGAACTGTATAATCTCAGCGAAACTGTGTAACCACTTTTTGATTGGCAACACCAACGTGTTCTTTAACTCGATTGTACTACCGGGCCAGACGATCATTCCCCCGGGCATTGCCGTTGCACATATAGCTCTTTGTCTATATGTACTCTTTCGACGTCAGCTCGATGACACCATCAACCGCCTGTTCATTGCCTATTTGCTGCTGACAATCCGCTGGAATATCAACTTAATCATCGTTGTGGCCAATGTGGCCACCCTGCTGCCGGCGGTGGGGTGGCTGCAACTGGCCCCCTATGGCCTGGTCGGGTTAGGGCTGGTTTATTGGGCCTTTGCCCGGGCCTTTTTGCATCTGGCCTGGTGGGTCAAATGGGTCTGGCTGCTGGGATTTGCTGGCTTACTGGTAATCATCGGTCTGGACCTGGCCAATTTGAGCTGGCTCGCGGCATTTCTGAACCGGGGTCAAGGCTGGCTCGAGGTCAATAATTTAAGTTTTGTCGTCGGCCTGATCTGGTGGGGCTTGTTGATGGCGCTCACCCTCATCACCATCCGCCGGCAGCAAGCCTACACCCAAAGCCTGGCTCACAAAAATTTGTACCGATTCTCAAACAGCAGGAGTTACTCGGCGTTTTGGCGCTGGGGCCGCAAATTTCAGGCCGACCATCCACAGTCCGTGATCTGCGCTTACTGGCCACCCTGGCCGTTTCACCGGCTATTTCAAATAAGCGATTGAAATCGCTCCTCCAGGGCTAAAGCCAGCCGTCCACGCAGGTGGACGGCTTCTTTTTGCCCGAAGGGGACGTAGGCGGACATCACGGCGTAGCCCTTCAGGTGCGGTTTCAACCGCGTCGTTATTTGAAAGGTATTGGCCCAAGCCGCAGAGGGTAACCATTGTGCTGGACGATATCACCGAAACCAGGCGGCTGCAAGCCGTGCAGAATATGTTTCGGCCTTATCTCGCCACGGCCGTGGTCGATCGTCTCCCGTCTGATCCGGCCCAGTTGCAGTTGGGCGGCCATCGCCAGGAAGTGACCATTCTATTCGCCGATATTCGCGGCTTCACCACCTTCAGCGAGAATCTGCGGCCTGAAACGCTGATGGACGTCCTGAACCAGTACCTGTCGATGGCCGCCAGCTCGATTTTGATGTTTGAAGGCACACTGGATAAGTTTGTTGGCGACGCCGTGATGGGTATTTTTAACGCCCCCCTCAAGCAGGAGGACCACGTCTTGCGGGCAGTCCGCGCCGCCGCAACCATGCAGCGAGCCATTACCGACTATCACCATAGTATTGGCCAGGCCCGCCAGTTGAGTTTTGGCGTCGGTATTCACATCGGCGAGGTGGTGGTCGGCAATGTTGGCATGTCGGACCGGATGGATTACACCGCCATCGGCGATGCCGTCAACGTAGCCAAACGCATCCAGGAAAACGCCCCCGGCGGCAAAGTCCTGCTAAGTGAGGCGGTCTACAACGCGGTCAAACCGTCGGTCAAAGCCACCTTTTACCAGGAAATGAAGCTCAGAAATCGTGAGCAGCCGGTGCTGACCTATGAGCTCCACTGGATGTAACCCCTGACTTCTAATTCTTGAAAATGAGCGGCAGGTAAGTTAACCCCACTTTGAAGGCGGCGCGGGCCGTTAGCCTGACCGGATTGCTGAAGCCATCGTCAACGTAGGCGATATTGTCAATGGCGTAGCCGGCCCGATAGCTGATGACGGCCCGATAGGTCAGCGTAGCCACCCCGCCGCTGGATAGGGGCGTCGTCCAGGTGAGAACATCCCCCGCTGTCTCGACGTTGCCCTGGCTGGCCCCCTCCACGGCCAGCAGCTCAAGCGCATGGGGCAGGCTGTTCGTCGTCGTCACCACCGGCGCATCCACCAGCCCGTTGTTCTGCAAGACGATGGTATAGGTCAAGCTGTCCCCGGCCTCAACATCCTGCGCCGGCGTCACGTTCATCGTCGAGTTGCTCAAGTTCGGGAAGTTGACCTGCACCGCGGCGATCCGGTCGAAGCGGATGTTGTGTTCGGGATAGGCCAGCCAACTGGTCTGCTCAACCAGCGTGCCTGTTGGCAGCGAGTTGGCAATGGCGGCGCTGTAGGTAAAGACCCGGGTCTCGTTTTGGGTTAGCGGGCCAGACCAGCGCAACTCGTCCCCAACCAGGCTCAAATCCGGCGAAAACGAGCCCCAACTAAGCTCAGCCGGGCGGGTGGCGGTAAAGTAGGCCGTGGCCAGATCGTCCCAACCGTCGTTGCTGAGGGTGGCCGTGTATACCACCGTCTCACCATCGCGCGCCGCCGTTAGGCTGGGCGTCACCGTCGATCGACCCAACCAGCTCAACCAACCCAGGCTGCGCTGCATCAGCCGGTTGCGGTCGGCCGGAGCCAGCAGTTCAAAGCCATAAGCCATAAAATTGGTGCGCCAACTCTGGCCGCCTGGACCGAGGCCGGCCTGGGTCAGGGCATTCGGCTGCTCAGCCTGACCCCGGCTGGCCACCTGAGCCGTGACCGTTGGCGTTAGCCCATCCGTCCAATTGTTATAGCCGAGGGGGAAGGTGAGCGGGTACGGCCCTAAGCGGTGGCCAACCGGACTGCCCGGCTCGCCGATAGTCAGGGTGCTGCTGAAATCTTCGGTGTGGCCAAGCACACCCAGATAATTTTGGGCAAAAGCGCCCGGTTGCTGGTTCGGCTGGTTGTAGAGGTAATCCTGGCTGCTAAACAACAGCCGTCCGCCGCCGTCCAGGTAGCTGGCCAGCCGCTCTTCCTCCTCCGGAGTCAGCGGCTGGAACCAGTCGTAGGCGGTGTACCAGACCGTTAGCGGGTACAGTTGCAAGGTTGCCAGCGGCGGGCTGGGCGGCGTTATCCCCACCCACGACTTGGGCACCAGCCAGTAATCGTACGGAACCTGGTTGGCCTCCAGGGCGGCCTTGTATTCCGCCGCAAAGCTATACCAGCGATCATCGTCAACCAGCAGCACCGGCGCCGGACTCTTGGTCGTACGGGTCGCCGTGGCGACCAGGCCCGGGTCGGCCGCAGCCTCGGCGGTCACGGTCAGTGTATCGGCGATGTGCCAGGCGGTGGTGTTGACAGTTACGGCTATGGTGATAGTCCGCGTCTGGCACGAACCCAGGATCACATCGCCGGCCGGTTCAACAGTAAAGGGCCAGCCGCTGCTGTAAGCCAGGTGGTAGGTGGCGGTGGTTGCGCCGGTATTGCGCAGCCGGGCGGTGTGGGAAACCACCGCCCCAAAATTGCCCACACGGGTGTCGCTGGGCGGAGTCAACTCCGGCCCGGCTGCGGCCGACTCGGCCAACAACCAGTCGAGCGTCCGCGCCATCACCTCGCTGCGGACGGCGCGGCTGTTAATGGCCTCAAAACCAAAGCCCAGGAACATCGCCCGGTAGGGTACGCACCGGTCCACATGCAGGCCGGCCAACCGGTCAGCCTCGTATTCAAGCAATGGGCCGGCAAAATCCGGTTCGGTGATTGCGACCACATCCGGGGTCAACTGGTTGTCGGCCCCATCGCCGCCGCTCAGGGTCAGGCTCAGGCCGGCCAGGGGTTCGCCGGTTACGCCGGTGGCGGTATAAACCCCCGAATTATCCTGAACAAAGCTGGCCTTGAGATAGTTGCGGAAATAGGCAGCCGTCCCGAAGAAGGAGCCACCCCCGTCAAAATAGGCCACATCCTGGCCGCTAAGTAGCAATTTGCCGCCGCTGTCCAGAAAATCTTCCAGCGCTTCGTCAGCGCCAATGTAGCCGGGCGAGTCGAGCGGGGCGGACCAGATGACGATGTCGTAGCCGGCCAGGTCAGCCGCGGTTGGAATATCGTTAGGGCTGCCGAAAGGCGCGGTAATCGACCAGGTGTCGTAGGGGTAGAGCAAATCAGCCAGGGCCTGCTGGTAATAGCCAATCTGGCTCTCCTGATACCAGCGACCGCTGTCAACCAGCAGGATGGCCGGGGCCGGCTCCAGCCAAAAATCCTGCCTGACCGTTTCGCCCTCGTGGATGGTGATGTTGGCGACCCTGGCCATCCGGTGGACGGGCGCGGTCACCGTGACCGTGTAAACGCCAACCGGCAAGCCCAGGCTGTAGTTGCCGTCTGGCCCGGACAGGGTGCTGGCCGGGGCGCCATCAATCGTGATGGTCGCCAACAATGGGTCGCTGCTGCCGGCTTCCCGCACCGTGCCCTGAAGCGCGCCCACCGGTTGCGGCTCCAGATCGAAATTCTGGATGGTGGCCGTGCCTGTGACGACCGCCAGGTTAAAAGCTGTGGCCGGTTCATAACCAAAAGCTGAAGCGGTAACGTCGTAAACGCCGGCGGCCAGACCCTGGAGGTAGTTGCCCGTGGCGTTAGTCGCGGCGTTGATGATGATCTCGGGACTGCTGCGCCGGGTGATCTGGACGGCGGCGTTACTGATGGCGGCCCCGCTGCCGGCCCGAGTCACCTGGCCCTGCAACGTCCCCACCGGCGCAACCGACATCACCGCGTTGTAGGCGTCGATGCGGCCCCAGCCGTAATCGTTGTTGGGAATGGGACTGCCCAGCGGCACAGCGGTGGAGGTTATCACCCGGGCAATATTGCTTAGATTGTTCGCCAACGCCGGCGATGCCTGTAACAACAGCGCTGCCAGTCCGGAGACGTGCGGCGCGGCCATCGAAGTGCCCTCGTAAACCGCGTAGCTGCCGCCGGGGATGGCCGAACGGACATCCTTGCCCGGCGCGGCGACTTCCGGCTTGATTTTGCCCCACGGCGACGGCCCGCGGCTGGAGAAAAGGGCAATTTCGTCGTCAATGGTGGTAGCGCCCACGGCAAAGGCATTGTTGTAACTGCCCGGCGAGCCGACCGTGCCGGCCTCGGGGCCGTTGTTGCCGGCGGAAAAGATCGGCAGAATACCGGCATTCAGCAAGGCAGTTACGTCGGCCTCAAATTCCGTGCTGGCCCCAAAATCGCTGCCCCAGGAGTTGTTGACGATGTCGGGGGCCAGGGCCGGATCGCCGTTGGGCGCTAAAACCCACTGGAAAGCGGCGTGCAACCAGCTATTTAGCCCTCCGCCGCTGCTGTCAAAGGCTCTGACGGCAATCCATTGCGCCCCCGGCGCCACACCCAGCCCAAAATCGCCGACCATCGTGCCCATGGTGTGAGTACCGTGGCCATAGCTATCAACCGGGTAGGCGGCCCCCAGCCCGGTGGCGTCGTGCCAGTTGCCCACATGCAGCGGCAGGTGGCCGGGGCCGGTGTAGCCACGATATTTGCTTTGCAGGGCCGGGTGCAGCCAGTCAACCCCGGAGTCGATGTTGGCCACCACCACGCCGCGGCCGTCAAAAGCCAACGCCAACTGGACCAGGTCGGCCCGGATTTTGGCAATACCCCATTCCGGCGTACTTTGAAGGGGAGGAATTGTGAATTGTGAATGCTGAATGCTGAATTGTGAACGAGGAATGGTAGTGAAGGGTGGTGAATTGAAAACTGAGCATTGAGTATTGAACATTGAGCATTGATAATTGATAATTGAAAATTGATCATCGAGCTTGATTTCTTTATCGAGCCGGATGACTTCGATGTCGGGGCGGGCGGCCAGGGCCAGCACCATCGCCAGATTACCTTTGGCGGCGACGGCGTTGACAATCCAGAGGGGCCGGACATCGGCGGCGGGTGCGCTCTGGCCGCTGAGCAGGCCGGGTGGCGGGTTGAGCAGCGTTTGGAGCACGCCGGCCTGGCTCTGGCGAGCGGTCTGCTGTAAGGCCGCGACAATGGCAGCTCGCTTGGCCAGCGGGTCAGCTTCAGCTTGAGCCTGGAGAGTTGAGGTGGCCGCGGCCAGGTCGGTTCTGGCCCGGAGGTAGACCACAAAAGGGACGGCTTCATTGGCGTCAATCAACAACTTTTTGAGGAGTTGGGGTTCGATCTTGCGCAGCAGCGTACCATCCAGGGTTATTCCGGCAGCCGCGCCGGGTGCAATAGAGGCAGTTGCGGGAGGCGAATCCGATTGGAATGGAGTTTCCGGTCCTTTCGGTGGGGTCGATTCAGGTTCCTGGGCCGAGGTCGGCCCGACCAGCAGCCAGAGCGAACTGAGCAGCCAGAGCGTAGCGAGTAATAAAGCCGGTAGTAATCGGCGCATAGATTCTACCTCTCTTCTGAAAACACCCCCACCCCCGAATCAGGGGAGGGATGGGGGTGGGGGTTATAAATTTTTGATCCTCGTTGCGAAACTGAGTTTCGCAACACAAGTTGGTGTCCACGCAGGCGTGAGTTTGGACACCAGCCAGCCGTTGTGATTTGAAGATGCTTCTGTAGGGGGCAGAATGATATTGAACAGTTGGAGTCAAGGCTTTAGCCGGTAATTCAGCCCTGGAACCGGCTGAAGCCTCCACTCCAGTGGCATAAATTTTTCCCCGGTGTTCAAAATGTTATTGACCCTTACAGATTTGAAGATGCTTCATTCCTCAAGCTGGGCCGTGGGCAGGGTGAGCAGCGGTTGACCTTGCAAGGCTGACAGCACCGCTTGCCGGTCGTCCCAGGGGTATTCGATTTCACCAAAGCACATGCTCTGCTCATGGCCCTTGCCCAAAACAATCACCACATCGCCGGGCTGGGCCAACCGGATGGCGCGAAAAATGGCCCGGCCCCGGTCGGGAATCCGTTCGAAGCTGGTTCCCTCGGCCGCGCCCGCCGCCAGCATCGCCCCGGCGGTCTCGTCGATAATCTCGGCCAGCGCTTCGGTGCGGGGGTCTTCGGCGGTGATGATCGTAAAGTCGGCCAGCTCGGCGGCAATCCGGCCCATCATTGCCCGCTTCTCCCGATCTCGCAGGCCGGCGCAGCCGAAGACGGCGATGACCCGGCCCGGCGTCAAAGTGCGGGCCACGGTCAGGGAACGGCGCAGAGCGTTCGGAGTGTGGGCAAAATCGACGATGGCCATAAACGGCTGGCCGGCATCGAGCCGCTCCAGCCGGCCGGGAATGCCCGGCAACGCCCTGACGCCCTGTTGGACCGCGGCGGGCGAAAGGTGAAATAGTTCAATGGCCGCCGTGGCCGCGGCCAGGCAGTTGCTCACGTTGTAATCGCCCACCAGCGTGGTTTCGACCTCGACTTCATACCTGGAGCTGCAAATAGTGAAGCAGGTTTTGTCCGGGCCGTAGACGATGGCTTGAGCCGTAACCGTCGCTTCGGGGTGGCCGGCCAGGCTGTAGCCCAGCCAGTTGAGCCTGGCTGTAGCCAGCTTCTCCTTGAGATAGGTAAAGGACCAGTCGTCGCAGTTCAGTACGGCGGTTTTGGGGAAACCCTTGGGTATGGCCGTCGCTAGCGACTCAAACAGGCGGGCTTTGGCCGCCCGGTAGGCCGCCAGCGAGCCGTGCAGGTCGAGGTGTTCGTGGGTGATGTTGGTGACGATGGCTACGTCGAAATCGCAGGCGGCGACGCGATGGTGGGCCAGGCCGTGGGAGGTCACCTCCAGCAGGCACGTATCGACGCCGGCTTCGACCATCTGGGCCAGGTATTGCTGCACTTCCGGGGCATCTGGCGTGGTGGTATGCAGGCCGGTTTCCAAGATGCGCCGGCCAATCACCGCATTGACGGTGTTGATCATACCCACGGGGATGTTGGCGGCGTGCAGCAGATGGTAGAGAAAGTTGGTGGTGGTCGTTTTGCCGTCGGTGCCGGTGACGCCGACCATGCGCAAGCGCCGCGCCGGGAAATTGTGCCAGGCTGCGGCCAGATAGGCCAGGGCTTCACGGCTGTCGGGCACGCTGAGCCAAACTGGAGATTGGAGATTAAGCGCGGCGGGTGGAGCGGGTGGAGATGAGGGGTTTAGCTGATGTTTCTCTGAAAATAGACCGCCGACGACTGACCGCCGACCGCTGATAAGATTTTCATTCCCATTGTCGTCCCGCCAGGGACTGTCCGACTCCTCAGTAATGATGACAGTTGCGCCCCGGGCCAGCGCGTCGGGGATGAAGCGGTGACCGTCCACATTTACCCCACGATAAGCCACAAAGAGGCTGCCCGGCCCCACTTGCCGGGAGTCGGCGGTAATGTTGGCGACCTCGATTTGAGCCAGGGACGGGTTAACGCCTTCAACAGAAGTAGACGACGAGTCCAGGGTAGAGAGCAGCCTGAAATGGGGCAGCGCAGCTAACAGGTCGGCAAGTTTCATTTGTCGTTATCGGGCGACCGGTCCGGTAGAGATTGGTTTGGTTTTGGGCGCGGCCAATTGAGCCGGTTTGAGGGGATGAGTGGCATTGGGGTCCGGCTTAGTGGGCAGCCACAAGGTGAATTCGGAACCCCGGCCTAACTCGCTTCTGACGGTGATTTCGCCGCCATGGGCCTGAGCAATCCATTGAGCAATCGACAGCCCCAGGCCCGTCCCTTTTTGATTGGCCTCGTTAGCCTGGTAAAATCGTTCAAAGATATGGGGCAGGGCGCTGGGGGCAATGCCACGACCCGTATCCGCCACGATAATCCGCACCCACTCCGGCTCGCGGTAGAGCGAGAGAGTTACGCTGCCGCCGGGTGGGGTATGTTTGAGGGCGTTGGTGACCAGATTGATGAGCAACTGCTTGAGCCGGTCGGGGTCGCCTTTTACGACGGCCTGGTCTTCGTGGCCGAGTTGCAGGTTAACCCCGTTGGCAATGACCCGGGCCTGGCGGAATACATCAAGGATCAGCGTGTCGAGTTCCACCGTTTCCATGCGCAAACTCATCCCGGCGTCGGCTTGAGACAGGAGCAACAAGTCAGCCACAATGCGCGACATGCGGTCCAGCTCGCCATCGATCACCGCCAGAGCCTCGTAGAGTTCTTCTTCGTCGCAGGCCGCGCCCCGGCGCAGCAAATCGACATTGCCCCGAATAGCAGTGAGCGGGGTGCGCAACTCGTGGGAAACGTCGGCGCTGAGGCGAACCTGCGCTTGAAAGAAATTGTCCAGCCGCTCCAACATATTGTTGATGGTTACGGTTAGCCGTTCGATCTCATCGTTGGTGTTGGAGGTTGGCAGCCGTTCTTGCAAGTCCTGGGCGCTCACAATTTGAGCGGCGGTCTGGGTAATTTTTTCGATAGGGCGCAAGGCAGTCCAGGCCAGGAAGGCGCCGACCATCGCCGCCAGAATCAGGGCGACGACCGTCCCGCTCAGGAGAAAGAGGAAAACTTGCTGCAGGGTGTTTTCCACATCGGCCAACGATTGGCCCACCTGAACCGCCCCCACCACCTGGTCTCTGAAAAATATCGGCGTGCTGTAGATTCTAACGTAGATATCGCCGACTCTGACCGTTTTAATGGTTGAGTCGCCTTGTAAATTAGCAGCCATAATCTCCGGGTCGGGCGGAAAGCGTTGGGCGCCCAGGTTATCGGCGGCGCTGACAATACTGCCATCGGCCCGAACCACCTGGATAAACGTGGAAGGCGAGGAAAAAACGTTAGCCTGCGGTACAAACACTTCGCCCGTCTCTAAATTGACCACGGACTGGGCTTCAATCCCGGCCATCACCTGCTGGGCGCGATCTTCCAG
>CAYZHI010000049.1:0-14120 GCA_964477335.1 uncultured Caldilineaceae bacterium
CCCTCAAACTGGCCCTGGGTGCAGGCAAGGTTCTGACGATGCACCTGGGCGGTGAGTTTGGACGGTGGGAGTTTCTGGTGACCGGTGATCCGCTCATCCAGGTTGGCCGGGCCGGCCAACGCGTCCAGCCGGGGGAGGTCATTCTCTCGCCGGAAGCCTGGGCGTTGGTTGAAAAAGTGGCCCTTGGCGCGCCGCTGCTGCCGCCCCCGCTGCCCCACCTCGGCGCATCAGACCGTGTCCCGGCAAGACAGGCTGACATATTGCTGAGGGATATCCCCGAAGCACTGCCGGCTTCAGCCGTCGACGCCGTCCACCCCGACAAACCCGGGCTGCCTCCCCAGGCTGAAGCCGGGTTAAAGGCATATATTCCCGGGGCCATTCTGGCCCGGCTGGCGGCCGGCCAAACCGGCTGGCTGGCCGAACTGCGCCGGGTGACCATCCTCTTTGTCAACCTGCCCGACCTGACCTATACGATACCATTGGACCAGGCCCAAACCATTATGCAGACGCTGCAACAGGCGCTTTACCGCTACGAAGGCAGCATCAACAAGCTCAGCGTTGATGATAAAGGGGTGATGCTAATTGCCGCCCTGGGCTTGCCCCCGCTGGCCCACGAAGACGACGCCACTCGGGGGGTGCTGGCGGCGCAGGCCATGCAGGCCCAATTGCTAAAGCTGGGGCTACGCAGCGCCATTGGCGTAACTACGGGACGAGCCTTTTGCGGCACTGTGGGTAATGCGCAGCGCCGCGAATACACCATGATCGGCGATGTGGTCAATCTGGCGGCCCGGCTGATGCAAGCCGCCCCCGCCGACATTCTATGCGATGCGGCCACTTACCAGGCCAGTCGCAGCAATCTGGAGTTCGAAACGTTGCCCCCTATTACCGTTAAAGGTAAAAGCGAACCCGTGTCCATCTATCGACCGCTGGGCCAAAAAGAGTCGGCGCATCGTCACCAAACAGTGGTGGTCAATCGCCAGGTAGAGCGAGCCATATTGATGGATCGCCTCCAAAAGCTGCTGCAAGGCCGCGGCAGTGTGGTCATCATCGAAGGCGAAATCGGCATTGGCAAATCCAGCCTGGTTGCCGGCTTACTGACTCAGGCCGATGCGTTGGAGGTCACCAGCCTGATCGGTGGGGGTGACGCTATCGATAAGTCGACGCCTTATCACGCCTGGCGACCCATTTTTAAGGCGCTGTTCAAGCTAGATTCGCTGCCTAACGAGCCGGCCCAACAGCGAACCCACCTGCTGGCTCAACTGCCGCCGGCCTGGCGCACGCTGGCGCCGCTCTTGCAACCGGTTCTGACCCTGGATTGGCCCGATAACGACATCACCAAACAGATGACCGGCAAAGTCAGGGCCGATAACACCCACGATTTGTTGGTCAATTTGCTGCAAGAGGCGACGCAAGGCGATAATTCAAACCCGCGCCCCTATCTCCTGGTATTGGAAGACGCCCATTGGCTTGATTCGGCCTCGTGGACGTTAACCCTGTTGGTGGCTCAACGGGTGGCGCCGCTGCTGCTGGTCATTGTCACCCGACCGCTGGCCGAGCCCCGGCCGGCCGAATACAAGGAATTGCAGCAAAACCCAACAACTACGTTACTTTCGCTGAGTAATCTATCTCTGTCCGATACGACCGCCCTGGTCAGCCGCCGGCTGGAGGTCGATAGACTGCCGGAGTCGCTGGCCGATTTGATCTACACCAAGGCCGGGGGCAATCCCTTCTTTTGCGAAGAGCTGGCCCTGGCTCTGCGTGATACGGGTTTGATCAGCGTGAGTAACGGCCAATGCCAGCTTACAGTTAAGTCTAACAGCCTGCAAGATTTGTATTTACCCGACACCGTGGAAGGGGTCATCACCAGCCGCATCGACCGCCTCACCCCGGCCCAGCAGTTGACCCTGAAGGTGGCCAGCGTGATCGGACGGGCTTTTGAGTACCACCTGCTGCACGATGTCCACCCCATCGAGGCCGATCGAACCTTCTTGGCCGATTATCTCGATACCCTCGACCGGCTGGACATCACCGAGCTAGAGTCGCCCGAACCGGAGCTGGCTTACATATTCAAGCAATTGACCACCCAGCAAGTGGCCTACAATATGCTGCTCTTCTCCCAACGACGGGCGCTCCATCGGGCCGTAGCTGAATGGTACGAGCGTACTTTTGCCGACGATCTGTCGCCTTATTTTTCTATGCTGGCGCATCACTGGCAGGCGGCCAATGTCATTCCGAAAGCAGTCGACTACCTGGAAAAAGCCGGTCAACAGGCGCTCCATAATTACGCCAATGCCGAAGCGGTGGAGTTTTTTAGCCAGGCGTTAGCCCTGACCGAGTCGAGCCAGGTTGAGGCAGTGCCAACTGAAGCTACCCCTGGAGACGCGGCCTCGCTACGCTGGCGCAAGGCCCGCTGGGAGACGAGCCTGGGCGAGGCTTACGTCAACTGGGCCAAGCTCAGCGAAGGTCGCGCCCATTTTGAACGGGGCCTGGCGCTGCTGGGTTACCCCTTACCCCGGACCAAAACCGGCCTGATCGCCGGGTTGGCCGGCCAGATTTGGCGGCAGACTATCAATCGTCTCTGGCCAGGACGCGCCCTGGGCCGGGGAGCAGCGGATCGACCTATTTTGCTGCCGGCCGCCCGGGCTTTCGAGGGGCTGACTGCGGTTTACTACTTTGCCAATGAGACGCTACTGACCTTATATGCCGCTTTTCGCTCTTTGGCTTTGGCCGAAGCGGCCGGACCGTCCCCGGAACTGGCCCGGGGCCTGGCCTTAGTGGGGGTGATTGTCAGTTTTGTGCCGCTGCATCGAGTGGCCAACCTGTACTGCCGGCAAGCGCTGGAGATGGCCGGCCAGATCGATGATTTGCCGGCGCGAGCCTGGGTCTACCTGCTGAGCGGGGTCTACTATGCGGGTGTCGGTCGCTGGGCCGAGGCGCAGGAGCTATTGACCCAGGTCAAGGCGATCTCGGAACGGTTGGGCGACCATAGTCGCTGGAGCGACGCCGTGGGCAATCTGGGTATGGTCCATTATTTTCAAGGTCACCTTAAGCAGAGCGCCGAGCTGTATGATGAACTGCTGGCCTCGGCGGAACGGCGGGGTGATGCGCACAATCAGGCCTGGGCGCTGCGCGGCCAGGCTTATTGTTTGTTGCCTTGCGGGGAATTTACGGAGGCGCTCAATCGTTTGCAAACCATCCAAACCATTTTCAGCCAAAATCCGGACATTGTGGACGAAGCCCTGCACATCGATGTTTACGGTCTGCTGGCCATGGCCTATGGGCGCAGCGGCCAACCGGAGCTGGCTCTGGCCGCAGCCGACCAGGCGCTCAACCTTATCGCCAAAACCTCACCGACCTCGTACCTGTCCCTGCCGGGCTATAGCGGCGTGGTGGAAACCTATCTGAATTTCTGGGAAAATCAACTGGCGAGCGGCTCTGCTTGTTCGGAAAACGTAAAAGCAAATATTCGCCAGGCCTGCCGGGCCCTGGCCAGTTACGCCAGGGTTTTCCCTATTGGCCGGCCTCGGGCTTACCTCTGTCGCGGCTTGTTTGAATGGTTATCCGGGCGGCCCTACCGGGCCCGGCGGTGGTGGTCGCGGAGTTTGAGCGCGGCCCAACGGCTGGGGATGCCCTATTCTCAAGGCCGGGCGCACTACGAAATCGGCCGCCATCTGCCGCCCACCGACCCGGCCCGGGAAGTCCAGTTGACCCGCGCCGGTGAGATATTTAGCCAGCTGCCCGCGCCTTACGAAGTGCAACGAGTGCAACGAGTGCAACGAGTGCAGAAAATTCTGAGTTGAGATGGTCGAACCCCAACTGAGCCAGATCATCACCGCCGCCGTGGCCCGCTTGCAGACGGAAATGAGCCAGGCCGCGCCCTACCTGGCCGGTCAGGTGGAGCCGTGGCTGCGGCAACTGGCCGGCAACGGCCAGCCGGCCGATTATTTCAAGCATCCGCTGGCTTTTCCGGCGCTCTTGTTACCCTGGTGGCTGGAACAAACCATCCACCCGCAGCCTGACCCGGTCTTTCAAGCCGACCTGGCTTACTCCACCATCAACGGCTACTACTACATCCGGCTGATCGACAACCTGATGGACGGCCACGCCACAGTCGAGCTGGCCCTGCTGCCGGCGCTGGGCTTCTTTCACAGCCAATTCCAGCTTGTTTACCAGGGCTATTTTGCGGCCGACCAGCCTTTTTGGGATTTCTTTACCACCACCTGGTTCCGGTCGGCTGAGGCCACGATGCAAGACGCCGGCCTGACCGATTTCGATGAGGCGACTTTTAAGGAAGTGGCGGCCCAAAAAGTGTGCGCGGCCAAGATTCCGCTGGCCGCGGTCTGCTACCGCTTTGACCGGCCGGAACTGATTGCGCCGTGGTCCCAATTGGTCGATCAAGTGGGGGGCTGGCATCAATTTTTGAACGATCTGATGAGCTGGTATCGCGATCACACTCGCCACAGCCGCACCTACTTTCTATCTGAGGCGGAGCGGCGGCGGGCCGGCCATGAGCCGGTGGTGAGTTGGGTCGCTCGGGAGGGTTTTGACTGGGCTATGGGCCGGCTGCAAGCATGGTTGGCGGAGTTGCAACGCCTGGCGTTGGAGCTGAACAGCCCCCCCCTGGACGCATACCTGGCCGAGCGCGGCCGGATGTTGCAACAGCAGCAGGCGGAAGTGGCAGAAGGGTTGCGACACCTGTTAAAACTGTTGAATTTGGACAGCTAATTGACGTTACGGAGAGAAGCCTATGCCAGACAACCCAGACACGCTTGATCTATTCGAATTAGGTCAAACCCACTTCCACAAATTCAAACAGGAGTTTGCCGCCTACGGCATCGAGACCGACCCGGCGCTGGAGTTGCGCCGCGGCAGCGGCATGTTGTGCTACTACAACCTCGAAGACGGCCATATTTACCTGTCCGTGCCAGAGCTGAACAGTCCGGTCGGCAAGCTCCAGGCGTTGTTTCTGCGCTCGCTGCTCGGCTGCACGACCAATGAGGAGCTGTTCCGTTTTTTTGAACTGTTCATTCCCCACGTCATTGCCCACGAATTGGCGCACCACTACCGCCATCGCTATGGCCGATTTGGCCAAAGCATGTATGAAGAAGAGCAAATTGCCAATAAATTGGCCGTAGCTGTAGTCAAACATCGCCTTTCGCCGGCAGCCAAAGCGCAGGCCAGAGAGTTTCTGCGCCGGGCCATCGACGCCCTGTCGGCCAAAATGGCCGCTCAGAACATCGCCGTTGACTCTTACTACAGCGTGCTGCACGCCCTGAACGTCTCCGGCCAGATCGGCGTGGCCGATTTTGAGAATGTCGAGTTGCTCAAAACGATGTTCGGGGTCTCTGAAGAAGAGCTGCTGCGTGGCAGCGGTCAATTATCAGCCGAGTTGATCGAGCGGCTGGAACAACGTGATGAATTGATCAACGAGATTGATCAGCAGTACACTTCGGACCAGATCAAATATATTTACTACCACGTGGGCTGGATGTACCTGGATTTGACCAGCCGGGAAACGGAATACGTGGCTGAGTTCGCCCGCAACTATCTGGGCCTGGACCAACAACTCCTGCCGCTCGTTGAGACTGACCCGGTGCCCGGCGTCGCCGCCATTCAAGCCTGCTTTAAGGCTTATCAAAGTCTCCGCACCCACGCTGACGTGGCGGCGCGTTATTTTTATAAAAGGTATCGGGCCTTGTTGCTGGCCCGGTTGAAGTCGGTTCAACTGCCGGTGGCGGCCCATACCGCCCGCCTGCAACGCGAAGCCGGCTTGATTCTGGAAAATTGGAGCGAGACGGAGTCGGATACGCTCGACTATCTGGCCCAGTTGGCCCCGCCGGAGCTGCGCCCGCTCTTCCCGCACACTATCGCCGCCCAGCTCGATGCTGAGCTGGACGTGCTGGCCGCTTTACCGACCGCCGCCGACCGGCGGCTGTGGCAGCACGTACAGCAGCAGAGCGAGGATGAAGCCGCCCGGAATACCCTTTACCGCCTGGCCATCCTCGACCGGTCCGACATTTATCGTCCCTTGCCGGCCGGCCTGATGCTGGAGTTGGCTCACCTGTTTTGCCAGGTGAATTATGCCGCCGGCGAAACCGTCATCTGGCAGGGTGAACGCAACGACGATGTTTACTTTTTGATCGACGGCCAGTTGGAGGTGTTGATCAGCCGCGACAACCAGAGCGAACGGGTGGACCTGATCGAGCCGGGGGAGATGTTTGGCGAAATCGCCTTCTTCACCGAGGACCCCCGCTACGCCACCGTCCGGGCCGTAACCCCGTCGCGCTGTTTTGTATTGACCGACGCCGATTTGCAGCTCTTTGCTTTCAAGCATCCGGCCATCCTGATGCAAATGGCCGGCGCGCTGGCCAAACGATTGGCCGACATGTATAAAACCAGCCGCAAAGAAACCGTCTAAGGTTACTTTTGCCCCATTGCCAATCATCCGGCCGCTATGATATATAGTAAGTTGTAATTCTAAATTCAATAGTCAAATTCATGGCACGGAGGGAACCAAATGGGCGCCGATTTACAACTGTTGGTAGGTAAAATTTTGTCTGATCAGAATTTCGCCAAAGCGCTGGCCGATGACCCGGAGGCGGCGCTGGCCGAAGCCGGCATCGAGCCAACCATCGACCTGCTGGAGGCCCTGGAAGGCGTTGACGCCGAGTCGCTGCAGAAGCTGGCGAGCAATTTTGGGGATCAGCAAGCGGCCCTGTAAACCAGGCTCGGCTAAAATTCAGTTTAAACGCTAACTGTGGTATGCTCTACAGTTAGCGTTTTTTGTTTCTGGACCCACTGAAATGAGACTAATTGAGCAATACCAACCCCGGCGCGAGCAAATCTGGCCGGCCGTTGACCAATTTTTCGCCGGCCTGCCCACGCCGCTCTTCCGGCAAGGCGTCGTATTAAAGAACAACCTGGCCACGTTTTACAGCGACACCGGCCAATTCAAGGACATCCTGCGCCGGGAGCAGGACCTGCCCTTGCTGTACCTCCACTTCTGGCTGCTGGCTGACCTCGGCGGCCCCAATCTGGCAACCCGCGCCGCCCTGGAAAAAGAGCTTTTTCTGGCAATGCTGTACACCTGCGCTGCGGTCTACACCCAGCACAGTATCCTCGACGAGAGCACCAACATCGACCAGAGCTACCTATTTCTGGCGCAGGCGCTGACCCGCCAGGCGGATGTGCATCTGGCCCGGCTCTTTGCCGGCGACTCCCCCTTTTGGCAACAGCTGCAGGTGTATTGGACTGAGTACGCCGCAGCCAACATTACGACCGCTGACGGCCAACCACCGACCGCCGAGAAGGCGGCGCACCAATTAGCCTTCACCAAAATACCCGTTGCGGCTGTTGCTTTTGGCGCGGCCCAAGAGACCAGCCTGCCGGAACTGGCCAAGATGATGGACCGGCTCAACTTTGTGTGGCAAACGCGGCGCGACTTCTGGACCTTACGGCGAGATTTGGCCCAGCGTCGCCTGAGCTATCCCCTTTACCGCACCCTGCTGGCCGCCGATATCGACCCGCTCGAACCGGTCGCGCCGGAGCGAGTGCTGGGCGCGCTGGTGTTGAGCGGCGTTGTGGCCGAGATTTGCGACGACTGTATGGCCAACCTGGCCGAGTGCCGGGCCATCGCCGCGGCGTTGCGCCTGGCCAACCTGCTCGAATACCTGGGGATTGTTGAAGGGTTGGTGCAGAAGATCAGGGCCTTGTTCGAGATTGGTCAAAAGCGGCCAGGCTCTTCAATCACCCCACTCCAACGACCCTTTTGCGCGCCTTATGCCGAGCCGTTGCCTAAAGTCATCCAGATGGCCGAGGGCTACTTGCTGGCCGACCCCACCTTCCGGGAAAGTTGGGAAGTGCAGCGCCGCGGCGGCTTTGGCCGGCCGGAGATGACGGCCAAAGCCTTCCCCGCCGGCCTGATCGTCGAGATAATGGCCCGGCACGGTCACAATGTTTCGGCCAATGTAGAGTGGATTTTCGAGACGTTGCGGAAAACGAACTACCGCTATTACGACTTTGCAGATATGCCGCCCGACGCCGACGACCTGGGTCTGTTGCTGCGACTCTACCCCTACGCCGAACGGCAAGCCGGCCATCGTTCCAACCTGGAAATTCCACTGGGCTGGCTGGCCGAGAATATCACCGAATCTGGCGAGATTCCGGTCTGGTTCACCCGCCAGCCAGATTTTGACCAAAACAAAACGGAATTTGTGGCCCTGTGGGGAGAAAGCTGTGTAACGGTGGAAAGCAACCTGCTGCTGGGACTATTGGCTTATGACCCGGTCAATTACCGCGACCTGATCGAACAATCGGCCCGGAGCATCCTGTCTCGCTGGCTCAAGCGAGGATTGAGCGCCACCAGTCACTACACGCCGCTCTATTCGCTCTGGCTGGGGCTGGCGTTGATCGGCCAACTGATGGCTGACCCGTGGCGCCACAATTTGGGAGACCAGCTTGGCCGGGCCGCCCTACGCCTGACCGGCCGGCTGGCCGAAGAAACAAAACGACATTCGATCTCGCCGCAGGAGGCCGCTTTTTTGACCCTGGCCTGTCTCTCGCCCGGTTTGCCGACTACAACCAGAAAATTGTTCGACCCCGGCTGGCTAACAATCCTCTATAAAAGCCAGCGCTACGACGGCAGTTGGGCCGCCGAGCCGCTCTACGGCACCCCCACTCGCGGCGAGTTGGCCGCCTGGTACAGCAGCCGCCCGGTAACGACGGCTTTTTGTTACCACGCGCTTAAAATCTATGTGACTGCGCAATCATTAATCTGAAGCAGCCTGCTCCAGCAGCTCGGCCAGCGCAGCGGCGGCTTGTTTGGCGTAGAACCAAACCACCCCCGGTTTGGTCTCAAACAGAACGGCCAGCAAGAACCGTTTGTTTACCTCACAGGCGTAGAGATGCTGATCGGTGCCTTCGTGGTAACTGGATTTAAAGATGGAGCGACTGCCAAGCATATTCGCCAATTCCGTTGCGGCGGCAAAGTTCTTGGCTACGAACAAACCGATGCTGGCTACTTCCACATCACTACCCCGGCCAACAATCTGGACCGGCTCGCCTTCGACGCTAAGCAAGAGCACCAAACGGGCATTGGTATTGATCCGTAAAATCTCCAGTTGCTCGCGCAAAGCCGGGGCGGAGGGCTTCACGCCGGGCGAGTCGGCCAAATCCTTGTTCTGCCGGGCCAGCCGGATTGTCTTCTGAATAACCCGGTGGATTTCATCGATAGTGAAAGGTTTATCCAGATAGCCGTCAATGCCGACTATTTTGGAGGTATCGCGCAGGCGACTGGTGCCATAAGCCGTCATCAAGACCACCTGAGTGTCGGGCGAAACCTTATGAATGGCCGTAGCCAGATCAACGCCGGTGATTTTGGGCATCATGTAATCGGCCACCACCAGGTCAAAAGACTGTTTTTCCACCTGTTGCAGAGCCTCAGTGCTATCCATAACCGTGTGAATTTCATAATCCGCGCCCAATCGACTGAGGCTATGCTCTAACATATAGAGAACTGTTTGATCATCATCGACAATTAAAACACGCTTACGGCCTAGCATTCCATTACCCCGGCTTTCCGGCTGACCATCACCCGCGCCAAAATCCCATAACTTCAGGCCCCATTATTAGTTTTGTCCCCCAACAAATCATCGAACTCCTCAGCCAGGCTAGTAGATTCTTCATCCATAATCTCGGCGTCGGCTCGCTGGCCAAGCAGCGGGGCCAGGTTGGTGGCGGCTTGTTTGCTATAAAACCAGACCGTACCCGGTTTGCCTGTTGTGCCAAATAGCACTGCTAACAAGAAATCGCCGTTGATATCATAGGCATAGATATTATACTTACTGCCTTCGTGATAAATCGACCTAAAAACAGAAGCATTGTCGTCGAGAAGGGAGGTCAATTTGGAAACGGTCAAGAAGTTGGCGGCCACGAACATAGCCAGCCGGCCTATTTTGGTCCGGTCGACCTGCCCCACCACTTGCAACGGCCGTCCGGCTGAATTCAGTAACAGGACACAATGGCTCCCGGTTTGGTTATGCAACAACTTGAGCTGTTCATAGACCGCCTGGCTTTGGGCAGGAGTCTCGATGGCTTCCTGGCTGGCCTTTTGCTCGGTTTGGGCGACAATCCGCTGAACCTTCTCCAAAATTTCCGGCACTGAAAACGGCTTCCCCACGTAACCACCCAACTGCATCGTCTCAACCTGGTCTCGCAGGCCGATGGTGTCGTAGGCGCTCATCAGTAACACCTGCGTATCCGGCGAGCGCCGGCGGATTTCCTGGGCCAATTCCAGGCCGGTCATACCGGGCATCATATAATCGGTGATGACCAGATCAAACTTGCGCTGTTGGATCAGATCCAACGCTTCCACCCCATCCCCAGCCGTACTGACCTTGAAGTCGGGGCCTAAGCGCTTGACGCTATGGGTCAAAAGAAAGAGAATGTCGCGAGCATCATCGACAATCAGGACATGTTTATCAGCCATCGAAAGATCGATCCTCTGCCAGCCAAATTGTTAAACTGCCAAATGTGACCTATTAGTTATAACCGGCTCAATCTGTATATCTCTAAGCACAAATTATACCATAAAGCTGGAGTTATTATAATTGCTGGGCCTATAGGTAAATGGTACAATTTAGATGAGGGATGAGGGATGAGGGATGAAGGCGGAAGGATGAGCGATTGGGGATGTGAGGTTTATAACTTGAAATTTGCAATTTGAGAATTGAGACTTTTGACCGGCAGTCACTATCCACCAAAAGCAATACGTTGGTGGCTGAGCCACGCCTATCTGTGGCTGGCTTACCTGGTTTTGGCCGTCATTTTGACCTGGCCGACCATCACCCGGTTCACCACCCACGTGCCGGGCAACGGCAGCGATGATCCGGCCATTGCCTGGAATCTGTGGTGGGTTAAGTACGCCCTATTGGACCAGGGGCAGAATCCCTTTTTCACCGATTTCATGGCCTACCCCATTGGCCTTAACCTGGCTTTCTACACCCTCACCGTCCTCAACGCCCTGACCACTCTACCTCTACTGCTCAATTTTGGCGTCGTTACGGCCAGCAACCTGCACTTACTCTTCACCTTTGTCGCCGGCGCTTATGGCGCCTTTCTGCTGGTGAGATATTTGTTGGCCAAGATGGATGGCGATGCCTCGCCCAACCACCGGTTGATTTGGCTGAGCGCCGCCATTGCCGGCGGCTTTTACGCTTTAGCCAGCAGCAAATTGGCTTACGTGGCCCTGGGCCAGTTCAACATTGCCAGCAATCACTGGCTTCCTTTCGCCGTGCTGTATGTGATCCGCACCCGGCGCCACCCGGAGCGACTCAAGAATGCCGTTCTGGCCGGTCTCTTTGTCACCTTGCAGGCCTGGGCCGAAATGACCTATGCCTCTTTTCTGCTGATTTTCATCGGCTTGTATTGGCTCTACTGGCTCCTGGTCGGCTTGGCGAGCCGGCCAGGCGATTCCGCCCGACGGCAACGACTCCTTCCCCATCTCCGGGCCGCCGCGGTCCTGGGCTTGACGTTTACCCTGGGCATCAGCCCCCTGCTGGCCCAACTCTTGCCGGCCATGCGGGTAGAGGGTGATTTTTGGGTTGAGGGCAGCGGCTTTGCCGAGGCTTTTAGCGCCGACCTGTTCGGCTTTATCATCCCCACGGCCCACCATCCTCTGCTGGGCCATTGGGTCACCCAAACCAACATTGCGTTTCAGGTAGGCCAGCACATCTATATCGGTTTTGTTTTGCTGGGCCTGCTGGTCATCGCTGGATTGACCGGTTACCGCAACCCGGAAATTCGCTTCTGGCTGATCGCCGCGGGACTCTTTGGCCTGCTTTGCCTCGGTCCGGCCATCACCATCAACGGCCACACGACCGTTCTGTCCGGTCCCTTCATCTTGCTGCAAAACCTGCCCTTTTTCAAAGGCAATCGCTATCCCAGCCGCTACAGCGTCATGCTCATCCTTAGCCTGAGCGTTCTGGCCGGTTACGCCTTGGTTCAATTGGGCCGCTGGCTCTCCATTCCCCGCTCCTCGCTCTCCGCCCTCCGCTACGCCCTCTACCTGGCCCTGCCTCTCCTGTTCATCTTCGAACACCTGTCCACCCCCCTGCCCCAATCCGACCTGCGGATACCGGCTGCCTATCAACTCATCGCCGCCGAAGCGGGCGACTTCACCGTGTTGGATATTCCCCTGGCCTGGCGCAACGGCTTTCGGGTCACCGGCCCGCTGACGACCCAATTTATGTTCGGCCAGTTCTACCAGACCGGCCACCACAAGCGATTGTTACAGGCCAATACCAGCCGCAACCCCGAATTCAAGTTCCAATATTTTACCCGGGCGCCCATTATCAATTCACTGTTGGCCTTGACCACCGGCCACGCCTTACCGGCCGAACGCCTGGCCGCCGACCGGGCCATCGCCGCCGCCGTGCTCGATTTCTTCGATATCAACTACATCGTCGTGCGCCCTTTCAGCTACGACAAATTTGACGGCGCCGCCACGATTACAGTGACGGAACAGAACGCCATCCCCTATCTCGAGTCTGTCCTGCCGGTCGAACCGCTTGATGCCGGACCTGAGCTAAAGCTCTACCGGGTAAAAAGTGAGCCTGGGACGACGACCGTCCCGCTCCTGGTCGACACCAAATCGCCCCTGGCCCCACTTTATTTCGGCGAGGGCTGGGGTCACCTGACGCCTGGCCGGCCGCTGGTAGCCCAGCGCGGCGAAGCTCGCCTGTTATTACCCTTGAGTGACGGCCAACAACGGCTCATCCTGCGCCTGCGCCTGCCGGACGACGTTCCGCAGGATCAGAGTCAAGCCCTCTTCATCGAACTAAACGGCTGGCAATCGCCGCCCCAAGCCATAACGTCGGCCTGGCAGGAACTCAGCTTCGAGCTACCGGCGGAGGCCGTGCGGCCGGGTCTCAACGACCTGCGCCTCCACTTTGAACGGGTTGTTTCTTTTGACCGGGCCAGCGGAACGCCGGCGCCGCCCAATATCACGGTTCTCAGCGCCGGCGAAGAAGTGGGCGATTTTGGACACATCTATGTTAACGGTTACGAATTTTCACCTAACCAGCGCGGCTACAATGTAGTTTTGATTCAACCGGATGGCGCGGTCGTGGCCGCGGCCAATTTTGACACCCATCTCGACCCGGGCGCCTCGACCGCCCTGGCCGAGTTCATCGCCGCGGCCCCGGCCGATGCCTTCATCGCCGTGGCCGCAGCCGACGAAGCCAGCTTGAACCTGGGTGAAGCGGCTGTCCAAAGCCTGCACGCTATGGGCGCTCGCGGCGATTTGCGGGGCTGCTTTCGCTGTAGCCACGCCCTGCTGTACGATCCGAGGAGTGGCAATACCGTGGAGGAACTCAACCCCATCGGGCCGGCCGGGGTGGCCGTCGGTTGGGGGCTGACCGAGCCGGGGCTGACGGCGATTGTTGATTGGATTCGGGTTGAACCCGCGACAAAATAGGCTCACAATAAGGGCTAAGTGACCGGCGCTTAGAAAGCGCCGGTCACATTGGATAGGAGAGCGCAGATATGGGTACCAAATTGACTGAACTTTTGCAGAAATTATTCAGCAGCCAGAGCGAATCAGGCCAACCCCCACCGCTGACCGCGGACGAGGCCAAACTGGTCAGCTCACTCCAGAAGTTGTCGCTGCTACAGGATATCCCGGAACGCATACTGGCCAAAATTGCCCGGCAGGCCAGCTTACGCGAGCTAACCAAAGGCCAGGTTTTGGCTCGTCAGGGTGAGCCTAGCGACTCGCTCTTTATCATCCGCACCGGCTGGGTGAAGATTGTAGCCGAAGGCAGCAGCGGCGAAGAGGTGGTGCTCAACCAGTGCGGCCCCGGTCAGGTCATCGGTGAGATGTCCCTGTTGGACCAAAGACCTCGCTCCAACACAATGGTTGCGCTCAGCCCGGCCAGCCTGTTGGAAATCAAATATGATACAGTCGTCGAGGCGCTGAACGAGCATCCCGACCTGGAGCGGCTGGTCAATCGCGACCGGCAATTCGTGCGCGCGCTCGTCACCTGCACCCTGCGGCATCTGGGGCAGATCGATCATGTGCTGGCGCAGTGGAACGACTATTCGGACAAGGCAACCATTGGCGA
>CAYZHI010000050.1:0-14026 GCA_964477335.1 uncultured Caldilineaceae bacterium
GGGGGGGGGGGCGGCTTGGGCTTGAATTTGACCACTTTCTGGGGCCGGGCAGCGCCGGGTTCGGGCAACTGCTCAAAATCGACATCAGTACGAGCCCCTTCACGGCTGGCCTCAAAAATCGCCTCCTGAACCTCGTCAACCGGGCCGGGCCGGGGACCCTCGTCCAGCTCCGGCAGCGGCTCGGGCAGCTCCTCGACCTCCACTTCGGTCGACAATCCATGCCGGGCGGCTTCAAAAATAGCCTCCTGAACCTCATCCACCGGGCCAGGCCGGGGACCTTCGTCCAACTCCGGCAACGGTTCCTCCTCGGCTGCCTCAGCGGCCGAGAGGGGCCGGGTGACGAATGGCTCATCGTTTTGAGCGGGTTGAGAACTACGTTGTTCGGCGTACTCACGGCGCTGAGGATCGCCGCTTTGGGTTTGACTCACCGCATCCTCCCTGCCCACAATTTCAGGCGTAACACTAACAGCGCCCGGCTATATTGGCTAAAAATCGACAGAAATTGGGTTTTGCTGTGGCCATGCAGGCGCAGCCGATAAAAGACCGGGATCTCCAACATATTATAACCCCGTTTGTGGGCGACCATCAACAAACGAATGAAATAATCGCCGTAGCCGTAGTAAATCTGGTCAAGGTCCATCGACACCAGCTTATCCCGGTAGATCGAGAAGAAACCGCTCAGGTTGTCGTGTACGGGTGTGCCGAAGAGGAGGCGAATAGCGTAATTGTAAATCTGGCTGGAGAATTGGCGAAAGCGATCTTCCATACCGCCGGCCATTACAAAGCGAGAACCGATGATAATATCGTAATACTCCAGAAATTTGATCATCTGGGGAATGATGGCCGGATCGTGGTTGAAGTCGGTGTCCATAAAGACCAGAATGTCGCCGGCGGAATGGTCGATGCCGTAGCGGATGGCCGAGGCCAGGCCACGCTCTCCGGTGCGGACAAACAGCTTGACCCGGCCGTCGCCGTCAAAATTGCGGCGCACCGAGTCGGCGGTGCCGTCAGGGCTGTTATCATCAACCACCACCACCTCAAAATCCAAACTGTCACCAGCCAGAGCGGCAAAGATAGCCTGGATCAACTCGACGATGTTATCTTTTTCATTGTAGGTTGGCAGGATGATGGATGTTTTCATAATCAGTTGGCGAATATGCGAATGGCGAATAGGTGATCAGATATTCGCTGATTCGCTATTAGCCATTCACTACATATACTGCCACAACTCAAAAATGGTGCCGTACTTGCCGCCTTGCTGGCGGAAGCGGCGCTGATCGGCCGGTTTGGGCCAGGAATGATAGGAGACGTTGTGGTTGGGTTGGGGCCGACGGGGCGGCTGGCCGGCAGCCACCAGTCTGACTGCTTCTACCAGCATCGCCGCGCCGGTTACAGCGCTCTTATAGGATAACGAAATAATGGTATCGGTTGGCTCAACCGTGAGGCGCTCCTGCAAGAGCAGGTCGCCGGTATCAAATTTTTCGTCCACCCAGTGAATCGTGACGCCGGTTTCAGTTTCACCGGCGGCAATCACCCAAAAATAGGGGAACAGCCCCCGGTGGCGCGGCAGCAAGGCCGGGTGGATATTCAGCGTCCCCTGCGACGGCAGGTTGATCAACTCCGCCTTGATCAGTTGGTTCAGATAAATGGACAGCACCAGGTCCGGCTGCCAGGCTTTGATTTGACCGAGGGTTTCCGGGCTGTTGACATCGACAGAGCCGATGACCGGTACGTTGTAGATGGATTTCATATCCCGCAACGAGTGAACTTTAGGCTCCCGGCCAATCAATTTGAACAGGATGGCCGTGGCCCGGCTCTGAAACAACTCCAGCGCCTTGCGGCCGACAAAACGAAGGCCGGTTCGCTTGACAAGATAGAGCAGGCCGGCCGGTAGGTTCTTGCCGTAGATCAAACAATCGGAGCGGACAATACCAACCACCTGTCCCGGATATTCCTGGAGCAACTGCTCGGTCATCAGGTTAGAAAACAGGCTTTCGTAGGTCAGAATGACAATGCGCATGGTGGTTACGTGTTGCGTTTACGCCCGCAAACCAAGCAGCGTATCACAAATGTAATCAATCTGGTTGGGCGTTAAGGTGGCCCCGGAGGGCAAATTGATCCCCCGGCGACCCAAATCCTCGGCTACGGGTAGCGACTGGCCGGTCTGGTACATGGGCAGGGTGTGAACGGGGTAGAAGAAGGGGCGAGTGTCGATGCCGGCGGCGTGCAACTTGGCCCTAACCTCGTCCCGGGTGAGACCAAACTCAGCCTCGATGATGACCGAGTACATCCAGTAGACATTCTCGGCCCAGGGCAGCTCCGGCGGCAGGATCAGCCCCGGCGCATTGGCCAGCCGGCGACTGTAATGGGCTGCATTGCGGCGGCGGATGGCAATCATGTCGTCGATGCGCTCCAGTTGGGCCAGGCCGATGGCGGCTTGAATGTTGGTCATCCGGTAATTGTAAGCCACTTCCGGGTGCCAGTAGGGATTATCGGCGTAGCGACCCTGATTCTCCAGGAAAAAGGCCCGCTCGGCCCAGGCCTGATTGTTGGTGACGATCACCCCACCCTCGCCGGTGGTAATGATCTTGTTGCCGTAAAAGCTAAAAATGGCCGCGTCGCTCAACCCGCCCACCCGTTGACCTTTGTAACGAGCGCCGTGAGCTTCGGCGGCATCCTCCAGGAGCAGCAAGTTATGTTCAGCGGCCACGGCCCGTAGCGCGTCCATATCGGCGGGATGGCCGTACAGATGCACGGCAACGATGGCTTTAGTGCGGGGGGTAATGGCCGCAGCGACCGTGGCCGGATCGATGTTCCAGCTCTGCCGTTCCGAATCGACAAAAACGGGGGTGGCGCCGGTGTAGCGAATGGCATTGGCGGTAGCCACGTAGGTAAGGCTGGGCATAATAACTTCATCGCCAGGCCCCAGGTTCAAGCTGGCGGCCAACAGATGTAACGCCACGGTACCATTGAACGTGGCCACGCCATATTTCACCCCGCAGTAGGCGGCAAACTGCTCCTCAAAATCACGCACATACTTGCCCAGCGAGGAAATCCAACCGCTTTTGACGCAGTCGGTTACGTATTCCAATTCCCTGCCTGCCAGCAGGGGTTCAGCCACAGGGATAAAGGATCGATTATTAGTCATCGGTAATAAACAAAAGGGAGACGTTTGGCCGCGCCTCCCATCCGGGTGAAATCGAAGTCAAATCATAACCCTAACCAGAGCAAAAGTCAAAGTTTTCGACAAGGCCCTCGACCGGAGGATTGTTGCCCCCCAAAAAAGTACCAATAATCATCTTGACTTGACTTAAACCGCGTGTTAAACTTGAGTCGACTCACTGTTAAGATATCGCTGGTGACCGGCGCTATTGGTCGAATGCGCCCTGCATCTTGGCAATTCTTGAGCGCCGGCCATTTTAGAATCTGATTTCGAGAACGCTCGGTTAACTAATTATTAAGGGATAAGGAAGTTCAACCGTAAGAATTTCTTATCCCTTTTTGGCTTGCATTAACCGTCCAGACTGGTGACAGTCACGCTTTGAAACTAATTGAGACATGGCATCCAGTGCTGCCCGTGTGTCCCACCAAAAGCCAACCCGCATCGTCTTTCCACTGCTCATCGCCGTGGCCATCATCTTCAGCATCCTGGCGCCCCTGTTCGCCCTGATCTGGGCAGACCAACCTTTTTTAGGCTCGTTCTTCTACCCCAGGCTGGTAAAGGCCGACTCCTACGTACCGGCCAGTTGGCAGGGCCAGGAGCGGGCCCAATTTTTATTAAGCCTTAACAATGTGCCGGTGACCAGCGGGCGTGACCTTTTTAGTCTACTCCGCCAGCAGCAGATTGGCGACGCCGTCACCCTGCAACTACAGCCTGTGGCCGCCGAGGCCACGGCAGCGAGCCAGTTGACCACGGTTACCCTGACCGAGTTGCCGTGGACGGACATGGTCATCTTCTTCTGGTTACCTTACAGCATAAGCCTGATCTATCTGGCGCTGGGCTTTGTGGTTTATCATCTCCGCAGCAGCGAGCGGGTCGGCGGGGTATTTGTTTCATTCTGTATTCTTTTCGCCATCTTAGCCGGCGGCATGTTTGACCAGTACACCTTTCAACTGCTGACGCCCCTGTGGGTCTTCGCGCTGCCGCTCACCAGTGCAGCCCTGATTCATCTGGCCCTGGTATTTCCGGCCGAAACTCGCCTGATCCGCCGTAGGCCGTGGGTGGGCCTGCTGCCCTACCTACTGGCGTTGCTGCTAGGCGTAGCCAATTTGTACAGTATTTATCTGGCCCCAACTGCCCAAACCTATCTGCATCTGCAAGTGGTTAGTTTTGCCTTTACCGGGTTGGCGGTGCTGCTTTTTCTTTTCCTGCTGCTGGATGCACGCTTTTTTGCCTTAGCCACACCCGTCCGGCAACAAATTACGGTTATTTTTTGGGGCAGTGTGATTTCATTTGGGCCGACGGCCGTCTGGATTGGAGCTAATCTGTTCGGCTTGACCATCCCCTTGAGCGGCTTTACCTTCATTGCTGTATTTGCACCGATGATCATTTTTCCCATCACGATTAGCTACGCCATTCTGCGTTATCGCCTGCTCGATCTGGATATCATTTTCGGCCGCGGCATTACCTACACCCTGCTACTGGCGCTGGTGATAGTGGTCTATGTTGGCATCGTCACCCTGTTAGGGATGCTATTACAAGACACAGCTATCTTCAGAAATCCAGTCATTTTGGTACTCTTCATTCTGGCGCTGATCATTTTCCTCGAACCGCTGAAGCAACGAGTGCAGGGTTGGATCAATCGCCTGTTCAAACTGGAGACGTTCGACTCGCGCCAGGTGTTGGAGCAGTACGGACGGACCCTCATTGCTACCCCGCTCAATACCGACTCCATTTTGCGGCTGCTCCTGGACCAAGTCCAGACGGCGCTGGCCCCGGAACGGGCGTTGGTTTTTTTGCGCAACCCAACCAATAATAGCTTCACCATCCGCCAGCAGCAAGGCGTTGGCGCTCTCCAGGCTGTTGAGGTGCAGTTTGGGCCTAACGACGATCTGGCCCACTGGCTTGGAAAAACCGGCCGGCTTCTGCAACTGAGTCCCGGCGGCAACTTCACCGGCAACGCCGGCGTTGCCCCGGAAGAGTTGGCCCGCCTGCGGATGCTCAATATCATCCTGTGTGTACCGCTGCCCGGCTCGGCAGGTTTGCTGGGCTGGTTAGCCCTGGGTTTGAAACAGTCCAGCCATCCCTACACCAGCAGCGATCTCATCTTTCTGACTACCCTGGCCAATCAAACCGCCATTGCCCTGGAAAATGCCCAACATTTGGAGCAGGCCAACCAGCGCGCCGCTGAATTGGAGGCTCTCCAAAAGATTTCGTTGGACATCCAGGCCGAAGTAGAGCCGGACCAACTTCTTACCTCGGTGGTGGAGCAAGCCACCCGGCTGCTGCAGGCCGAAGGGGGGATGGCTTTTCTGCTGGAACCGGATAATGAAACCATGAAAGTGGTGGTTTGCCACAACCTTGACCAGGATTACCGCGGCTACAGCCTAAAAACCGATGAAGATATTGCCGGGCAGGTCATTAAACGAGGTCGGCCGGTGCTGGTTGACAATCATCAGAACTTTGCCGGCCGTTCGGCCACATTCCAGGAGGCCAAATTTGGGGCGGTGATGGGCGTGCCGCTGCGCTGGCGTGAACGGGTGCGGGGCATCCTCTACCTGGTCCACCGGCCGCACGGCCTGCGTTTCAATGAGGACAACGTCCGCCTGATGGAGTTTTTTGCCACCCAGTCGGCCATTGCCCTGGAAAAATCACAACTGCTGCAAGAAACTCGAGCCCGGGCCAACCAGTTAGCGACCCTGATGGATGTGAGTGCAGCTATCAGCGCCACCCTGGACCTGGACGTAGCACTCCAGCGAGTGATGGATCGGGCAGTGGAGATTCTCAATGCCGAGGCCGGTTCCTTGCTCCTGATGGACCGCTACGGTAAAGAGCTGACCTTTGAAGTGGTTCTGGGGCCAAGCGGCGCTGATTTGCAGGGGGTCAAAACCAAGGTCGGCACCGGCATCGTCGGTACGGTGGCCCAGAGCGGCCAGCCGCTCATTGTAAATAACGTCAGGACAGACCCGCGCTTCAATATCGCCTTTGATGAGGCTACTGAGTTTCATACCCGCGATATCCTGTGCGTGCCCATGATCACCCGCGATCAGGTTGTGGGGGTGATTGAAGTCATCAATAAAAAGGATGGTACCGTCTTTACCGAAGAAGACCAGCACCTGTTGCTCTCATTTGGGTCGCAGGCAGCTATTGCCATTGAAAACGCCCAACGTTTCACCCGCACCGATCAGGCGCTGGCCGAGCGGGTGCAGGAATTGCAGGCTCTGCAGATGTTCGATAAGGAGCTCCAGACCTCGCTGGAGTTGGGTCGGGTGCTGGATATTCTGCTGACCCATGCGATGGATGCCCTGGGGTTATCGATGGGGGTGGCCGGGGTGGTCGATGAGACGGAAGGAGTTTATTTGCTGGCCCAACATGGTATGCCGATGGAGATGGGCCGCTACAAGCGAGATCCCTGGCCGCTAACCAAAGGCGTATTGGGGCGGGTGGCTCGTACCGGTGAACTGGCCTGGGCCAACGACATCACCCAGGAAAAAGACTATGTACCCAAGAACCACCGGACTCGCTCACTATTGGTCATCCCGGTATTGCGAGAAGGCCGGGTTATCGCTGTGCTGGATTTGGAAAGCACCGACCCCGATTACTTCACCAGCGATGATGTGGCCTTTGTGCGAGCCCTGGCCAGTCACACCGCCATCGCCGTAGAAAACGCCCAACTCTTTGAAAAGGTCAAAGAAGCCAATGAAGCCAAGTCGGAGTTTATGAGTACGGCTTCTCACGAGCTTAAGATTCCTATGACCAGTATCAAGGGATTTGCCAAGCTGATGCAAATGGGCGCCGGCGGTGACCTGAGCGAGCAACAGCAAAACTTCCTGAATGTGATTACCAACAACGTCGACCGGATGGCCCAACTGGTCAATGATCTTTTGGATGTCAGCCGGATTGAAGCCGGGCGGATTCGGTTGGAACTGCGGGATGTCCAGATATCTGAGGTTATTCACGACGTGGTCGAGGCGGTTCAGAGTCAGATTGAAAACAAGCAACTCAGTTTGAATCTGGATCTGACCGATAATCTGCCTGAGTTACGGGCTGATTATGGTCGCATGGTCCAGATTGTGACCAATCTAGTTAGCAACGCCTACAAGTATACGCCGGCCGGCGGCCAAATTACAATCACAGCCAAACCCTACAACGGCGAGATTCAGGGCGTCGCCGTTACCGTTCAGGATACCGGCTATGGCATCTCTGAGGAAGACCAGCTCAAATTGTTCACCACCTTCTTCCGCTCCGCCGACGACCGAGTTCGGGAAGAACCCGGCACCGGCCTGGGGCTGGCCATCACCAAAAAGATGGTTGAAAGTCACGGCGGCGTACTCACCTTCGAAAGTGCACCAGGCCAGGGTTCGGCCTTTACTTTTACCATGCCTTTAGTCTGCAAAATCCCCCCCGGCGTTGAAGTAACTGAGCGCTGATCCGTGAAACGTAAGCCTGTTTCTCTATAAAAATTACGTTTTACGTTTGTCGCGGTTCTGCAACTCATTTTGAACACACCCAAATTCATTGGAAGACACTCCGTGTCCGGCAAGGTTTGGTTTGGTCGCCTTATACTTTGCCACTAATGGAGCATCTTCGCCACTTCTTGTCTCTCTATTCAATTCTTAATGGGCGAAATTTAGGCTTAGGGTCAAAATAAGCTGCTTTCGAGTTGCCTCGCCCTTACCTTACACCCGACCATCGAGATGATGCTGCGCCTGGTATATTTGCGTGTTCGAGCCATCGGCCCCATAATTTAGCCTTAACCAAGCAAATTTCCACAGGACGGCATCCCTACATCTGTATCGAAAGGACGGCGCAGGTGCAAGCCGCCCGCAAAGGCATAGGGATGCCTTTGCTACAACCGATACTGGCTTCAGTTATGCTGCCACCCAGCCATATTGCCTACACCCTGGCCGCCGTTGACTTGCTCAAAGAGCGTTTCCCGGCTTTGCAAAAGGTCGACTATCGGTTGGTCGCCCTGGCAGCCACAGGCCCCGACCTGATCGACAAACCCCTGGCCGCGCTCTATTTCTACCGGCGTTATAAGGCGGCGGTTTTGTTTGCCCATACTTTGTTGGTGCACGTGGGGCTTTTTAGCTACATCATCTGGAAAAGGCCATCATGGTGGCTCTATGGCCTGGCCTTTAACGGCCACGCCCTGCTCGACCGGCTGTGGTTGTTTAAGGACACCTGGTATTGGCCCTTGCGGGGCTGGCGCTTTCATGTGTGGGGCAAGCAGGGCAGCGAGCAGCCCGAAATTGGCCGGGCCTACTGGTACGCCTTTACCCGCCGGCCAGAGTTGTGGGGCTGGGAAGCCGGTGGGTTGTTAGCGGCGCTCTGGTTCATCTGGCGTAATCGCCTTTACCACCGGGAACGGCTGGGCCGCTTGCTGCGTACCGGTCACTTGTCGGATGAAACTTAATAAGGAGAGCTGATCGCTATGATTCACGGCCATTACATCCCCCAGATGACTCCCAGTTTGTCATTACTCAATGACGCCCAAAAAGCCGAAATCCACCGGGCCACGCTGGAACTCTTGCGGCGCACCGGCGTTCAGGTTCGCTCGGCCGAAGTACGCGGGTTGTTGGCCCAGGCCAGCTGCTGGCTTGACGGCGACCGGGTGCGTATCCCGGCCCACGTGGTCGATTGGGCCGTGCGGGTTGCGCCCAGTTCCGTTACGCTGTGCGACCGCCGCGGCCAGCCAGCTATGCACCTGGAAGGGTACAAGAGCTACTACGGCACCGGCTCCGACACGGTCTACGTGCTCGACGCCTACACCGGCGAACGGCGGCGGGCCGTGCTGGCCGATATCGCCAACGTCGCCCGCCTGGTCGACGCTCTGCCCCGGATCAGCTTCATCATGTGCATGGGCATCGCCTCGGATGTGACCGAAACCATCTCCGACCTGTACCATTTCCGGGAGATGGTCAGCCAGACCACCAAACCGGTCGTCTATACCGCCTGGAACCGCCAGAACCTGCAAGATATTGTTGAAATGGCCGAGGCCGTGGCCGGCGGAGCCGAGGCGCTCCGGCGGAATCCTTTCTGCGCCCTCTACAGCGAGCCGATTGCGCCCCTGGTCCACGCCGAGGAGAGCTGCGAGAAGTTGCTCACTATCTGCCAGAAAGGGCTGCCGGTTGTCTACACCCCCGGCTTGATTACCGGCGCTTCCTCGCCGGTCACCCGGGCCGGGGCTATTGTCCAGGCCAACGCCGAGCTGCTCAGCGGGCTGGTCATCTGCCAATTGATTCGGGCCGGTACGCCGGTTATTGCCGGGGCCGGCGGCGTGATGACGATGGATATGTCGACTACCCTGGCCGCCTACGGCGCGCCGGAATTTATGCTGGACTGGTGCGCCCTGGCCGAGATGGGTCACTACTACAACCTGCCGATTTTTGGCTTTGCCGGGGTGACCGACGCCAAGCTGTTCGACCAGCAGGCCGGCATCGAGGCGGCGCTGTGGATGCTGCTCAACGCCCTGGCTGGCGGCAACCTGATCCACGATGTCGGTTACATCGAGGCCGGCCTGACTGCCTCTTACGACTTGATTGTCGCTATGGACGAGGTGGCCGGGCTGGTGGAACGCTTTATGGGCGGCATCGAGGTCAGTGCAGAAACCCTGGCCCTGGACGTGATCGACCGGGTGGGGCCGGGCGGTCACTTTTTGGAAGAGGAGCACACCTACCGCCACTTCCGGGAGAACTGGTATCCCCACCTGTTCGACCGCAAAGCCCGCCCGGATTGGGCAGCCGAAGGCGGGCTGACCCTGGGCGACCGGGCCAGGGCCAGAGTTCGCTCGATTCTGGAGACTCACCAACCGCTGCCGCTAGCCGAGACTACCCGATCTCAACTCGACGCCATTATCGAGCAGGCAGAGACACGCCTGGAGACGAATAGATGACCTACCCACCCGCCGCTGATCCGCTGCGGCCTCACCATCACGAACCCAATCCTACGCCCCCTTCACTCGACCCGACCTTTATCCTGGCCCAACCGGATGGGCGTGAGATCGTGGTGAGCGTGGATGAGTTGCAGCGGCTGCCCCGAACCACGGTAGCAAACTGCATCATCGTCAGCACCGGCCACGGCGCCTCCGGTCCCTTTGTCTTCACCGGCGCAACGCTGCTCGACCTTGTCCGGCGCACCCTGCCGCCCGGCGCGGCCTGGTCTCAAGTCGAGGTCATTAGCGCCGATGGTTTCGGCAACCGGGTGCTGGCCGCGGAGTTGTTGCAACCGGACCCGGCCGGGCCAATCCTGCTTAGCTATGAACTCGACGGCCAACCGCTGACCCGCCAGGAGGGGCTGGTGCGGCTGATCGTGCCCGGCGAAAAGGACGACGCCCTGCGCCAGGTCAAATGGGTTGGCCGGATCAATATTAGAAAGTGAGGAGGAACTATGACCAAACGATGCGAATGGGCCGGTTCAGAGCCGCTCTACGTGGCTTACCACGATCAGGAGTGGGGCGTGCCGGTACACGATGACCGCCATTTATTTGAGATGCTCATTTTAGAAGGGGCGCAGGCCGGCTTGAGTTGGAGTACCATCCTGAAAAAACGAGACAGCTACCGGCTGGCCTTTGAAAATTTTGAGCCGGAAAAGGTGGCCGCTTTCAACGAGAGCACAATCGAGGCGCTGCTGGCCAATCCGGGCATCGTCCGCAACCGGGCCAAGGTGGCCGCGGCCATCCAGAATGCCCAGGCTCTTTTGCGAGTACAGGCCGAATTTGGCTCATTCGACGCCTACATCTGGCAGTTCGTTGGCGGCCAACCGAAGCAAAACGACTGGCGCAGCCTGGCTGAAATCCCGGCCCAAACACCCGAATCTGTGGCGATGAGCAAGGATTTGCGCCAACGGGGGTTCAACTTCGTCGGGCCGACCATCTGCTATGCCTTTATGCAAGCAGTTGGCATGGTCAATGACCATATTGTGGATTGTTTTCGGTATGAGGAGGTGGCCCAGATTGAGATTATCCGGAAGAGTCCGGATAGTTGTTAGGGTTATCAACGGCTAACCCTTCAGCCAGACCGGCTTGGGTTAGACGGTTATCGGCCGATAAAAAGACAAGATTGACTCCAGACTCAGCTAGCCGTTGATTAAGAATCAGGGCTGTAGCCAGGTGAACGGCATCATAGCTGCGCAGCGGATGGCGTTCAATCAACTGGCAAGCCTGCTGAATCATCGTTTCGTTAAGCGGCACCAGCCGATAGAGTGATTGCTGATGTTCAGCAAACCAACTCTGCAATTGACTATATTCCTGAACAGTAACGTTATCTTCTCGTCGCCGCCGGGCAAAAGCGCTCCAAAGTTCAACCCGTAACAGATACGAACTGAAGATACCAGGCATAGGATCAGTGACTAACAACTGTCGTAACCAGTCACTGCCAATCTCAACCAAATATAATTTAACGGCCGCACTGGTGTCAAGATAATAGGTTACCATCCCCTGGCCCGTTCTTCCATAATGACCTCCGACAGGGGATGTCCTTGACTGAGTTTACGAGCCAAACCCTTTTTTTCTTCCGGCGATAGCGGCACGTGGTCAGGCGGCAAAGGTTCAACAGGAGTTAGCAGACCGGCCTGTTCCAAAATCTGCCAAACCTGTTCCCGCTCAGTAAGCGGCGTAGATTTGGGCTGAATAATGATTTGTTTTTCAGCCCTGACGACCTCAAGCTCGCCCTGTTCTAGCCAATCACCGAGTGCGGTTCGTGGAATTAAAAGGCCCTGTGGCGTGATTTTTACCTTAATTTGAGTAGCCATACTGTCCTTTATCTCCTAAACAAGATGATAACAAACCGATCTTGCTTTGGTCACTAACATTGTAGCAGAGATTTACTTCATCAACAATAGCCCGAGTTTGGCTGGATATTTATTCAATTACCACAGCGCAAGCACAGGCTGTCGGCCTTGATGGCAGCGTGGCAGTGGTCGCCTTCGTGATGGACCCAGTCGAAGCCGGCGCAGTGGGCCAGGGCGCACAGGCGGCCGTAGCGGCCAGGCTCGATAGGCCAGGTGGTCAAATCAATGGCCCGCCCTTCAAAATGGAGCGAATTTTTTCGATCTTCATCGAGCTGGGCCAGATCGTGCTCCAGGAGCGAGTCATAGGCGTCGGTGACCCGCAGCCAATATTCGCCCTGCCACTCGGCCTGCACCAGCGCATCCAGCCGGGTCAGCGGCAACAGCATGGCCGGGTGCATCAGAATATCTTCCTGATTGTACGGCGGTTCCTCCTCTTTTTTGAAGACGATGGTCGGCCCCAGGTTACCGATGAGCTGATAGTAGGCGCATGAGTCCCGCTCGATACGGCAAAGCATTGGCCCGGCGGCCATCGTTTCCGTTTCGGTGTAGCTGCCGCTGGCCGAGAGATGCTGCCAGACCAGTAACTCCGGCTGGGGACAGGCTGAGGCGGGGGTGGGCGCGGGTGTGGCGGTTGGCCTGGGCGCGATCAGGAAAGGGGTCGGCGTGGCCCTGGCAGTAGGCGTGGGCGAGGCAGGTATATCGGCCTGCGCTCGGGCGCAAGCGCCCAAGACGAGGATGAGAAACAGTGGCGCAAGCAACAGCCTGACCAGTTGATGAGCAGACATGTGGACCTCTGTAAAATCGCAGGTCACGCTTGATCAAGCGTGACCTGCTTTTGATGAGAAAACGCGCCCCGAAAATAACACGGCCATTTGAGTTTGTCAAGAACTCCTGCTGCTCTCACCCTTTTGAGAAATATAGGATGGGGTCTTGCCACAAAAAACTCCACCCAAATATTGGGTGGAGTTGCCAGCACCTCCGACAGGATTCGAACCTGTAACCCTCAGTTCCGAAGACTGATGCTCTATCCATTGAGCTACGGAGGCAAGTGGTCGGTCAATTACAAACGTAATTATAATTTTCTCTGAAACCGTGTCAAAATGGACTCTCTTTAGTGATCCGCGACAACCAAGTTCTTCTGAATGAGCAGGCCGTGCGCCCGGCGAGCCACCCGTTGATCCGGAGCCCGGCTGAGCGTTTCGGCCAGAGTCTGGCCGGCTACCGCCCAGTTAGGCCCCTTGTCCATATAGGTGTGCAGCAGATAACCGTTGGGGCAGTGGTAGATATCAAAGCAATTTACCTCCAGGGCAAAACCGTGGCCCTCCACAATCCGTTGACCGGTAAAACTGACTTCATGGCCATCGCTGGCCGTGATTTGGCTAACCTCGGTGATGGCTTGTTTAACCTGTTCGGCCGAGTCGTCTTCTAATTTAATGACGCCTTGCCCATGCCGGGCCGCTGCGATGATGTCCATAACCGGCTTCACCTTTTTTATCAAGAATTTAGATGGAAACATCTGTTACCGCAATTCTGGCTCGTTGCTGAAACCAGATTAACCCTCCAACTGCTCCCAGGCCGGCGATCAATAATAGATTGAACATACTACAGATTGAATTAGCGGTCAAGGTTGCCTGCCAATATTGGTTGCTATCGGTCACAATGAGTTCAGTCAGCCCCAACTCACGCATTAGAATAGGCAACTGTTCAGAGTTGGTCACCAAAATGGCATTGACCACGGTAGCCAGCATCTGCCCGATCACCACCCCAAAGCCGGTGATAATGCCGGCCACCGCGCCGCGCATCAGGCTGGTATCGGGGCTGAGTGGCGTGTCGAACCAGCCGGCCAGGTAACCTACCCCCAGCCCCAGCACAGGCGTAAGGCAGACTGAACAGACCGGTGATAGGAGGGTTAAACTCATAATGTAGATAAAGCCGGCTGCGGCTCCAATTAGTCCTGCCTTGATCACTGTTATCCTCTTGGATTGTATCCCCCTGAAATTGGCTTCACGGCAAATGTTTTCGTTGGCTCAAGGTGAGAGGCAGTATAACATCAAGCCAGCTGATTTGCAATGCCAC
>CAYZHI010000051.1:0-14003 GCA_964477335.1 uncultured Caldilineaceae bacterium
GTCCTGGCCCCCAATTCTCTGGCTTTTCTACCGTCTCTGGAAGCTTTGAGTCCGGCCTTTGTCGAGGAAGTGCGCGGCCTGGCCGCCGGCGCCGGCCTTACTTTTGAGGAGGCGCTGCTCTGCCAGGTGAGAAGCGAGGCGGCCCGGGTTCAGGCAGAAGGCTGCACCGCCTTTGGCCTGACCGGCTCGGCCACAGCCGACGGCCAGCCTCTGGCTGGTCAAAACCAGGACCTGCAGCCGGAATTTGCCGACGTGGCTATTTTGCTGCGGGTCAAGCCCAACGACGGCCGGCCGCGGGCCTTGCTCTTCACGTTTGCCGGGCAACTCGGCTACGCCGGTATGAACCAGGCCGGCCTGGCCCTGTTCAATAACATCCTGTTTGACTACCAGTGGCGTTTGGGCCTGCCTCGCCAACCCCTCAAACGATTGATCCTGGAACAGGTCACCCTTGAAGGGTGTTTCGACCTGCTCAGGCAGCACCGCACCTGCTCCGCCGGTAACCTGCTGTTAGCCGATGCCCAGGGTCGCCTGGCCGATATCGAGATTCGCCCCGAAGCCATTGCTCTGTATCAGGATGACCAGCCGGACTATTGCCTGCATACCAATCACTACCTCACGGATGAGTTCGCCCGGTACGAGTCAAATTCCTTGCCGGATTCAACGGCCCGCCTGGCCCGCTTACGGACGCTCATCAAGGAAAATTGGGGCGGGATCACCGTCGAGACTATGAAAACTATTCTGGCTGACCACGCCGGCGATCCGAGTGGCATCTGCCGGCATGGCGCCGCCGGCTGGCACTCCATCTCCGGCTATATTGCCGAACCCGCCCAGGGATTGTTCCACGTGCGCCGGGGTCATGGCTGTTTGGGTACGTGGCAAACTTACGAGGTGTAACCTCTCAACTCTCACGGTAAACATTGCTGCTCAGGCATGTCATTTCGACCAGCGGGAGAAATCCCTGAAACGATACTTTTGATGAGTAGATGGTTGGTAAACCCAAAATTTGGCTTGAATATTTGCCGAACACCACTCCAATCATTTTCGCTCAGAAGGGATTTCTCGACCTACGGTCTCGAAATGACATGAGGTTGGGTAGTAAAGGGTACACAAAATGTCACTGAGCCAAAACGAATTGCTTGAAATCTATGAAACAATGCTCTTGATCCGGGAGTCTGAACTCAAGACGGTGGCCCTGTTCAAAGCCGGTGAATTGCCGCACGGTCACGTGTTGCCCTGTTTGGGCCAGGAGGCGATTCCGGCGGCCTTCAGCCAGGCGTTGCAGCCGACCGATTTTGTCATTACCGGCCATCGTGGGGCCGGTCACTATCTGGCCCGGGGCGGCGATTTGAACGGCTTGTGGGCCGAATTGTACGGCAAACGCACCGGTGTCATGAAGGGCCGGGGCGGCCACATGCACCTGGTGGATATGCGGGTCAATACCATTGCCGGCAATGCCATTGTCGGCGCTCAGTGGGTCTTGGGCGTTGGGGCCGGGTTGGCGGCTAAACTGGCCGGGGTAGGCGCCATTGTAGCCTGTTTTGGCGGCGAGGGTTCCACCAATCGGGGCACTTTCCACGAAGGTTTGAATTTTGCCGCGGTCAAAAAATTACCGGTTATCTTTGTTTGCGAGTTCAACGGTTACCAGCTCTGGGATGAAGCCGCGCAGGTTCTTTCGGTAGAGAATGTGGCTGACCGGGCTGCCGGCTATGGCATCCCCGGCCTCACGGTGGACGGCAATGATCCGCTGGCGGTCTATGAGGCTGCGATGGAGTTGGCGGCCAGGGCCAGGGCCGGCCATGGCCCGGCGTTACTGGAGTGTAAAACCTTCAAATGGACCGACAGCGGCAGCAACCTGCGCCTGCCCAAAGAAAAAGTGGACCACTGGCAGTCGCAGTGCGATCCGGTCAAACTGTATCGCCGCAAGCTGGAGGAGTTAGGCGTCTTGAACGATGCCCTGGCGGAAGAGATCAGCGCCAGAGTCAATGAGAAGGTGGACGCAGCGATTGCTTTTGGCCGCCAGTCCGAGTTGCCGGCTCCAACCGAGGGGCTGGACGAGGTTTACAGTATGCCCCTCCAGCCTGGGGTAAACGGCGATCTGCCGGCCACGGCGACGAAGCCCATGCAGTATGTCGAGGCCATTCGCGAGGCCCTGCGCGAGGAGATGATGCGGGACGAGCGGGTTTTCTTGCTGGGCGAGGGATTGGGCGGCGGACAGCAGGGAGTTTTCAAGGTAACCAAAGGCTTGCAGCAGGAGTTTGGCCCGGAGCGGGTGATGGATACGCCCCTGTCGGAAGCGGCGATTGCCGGCGGTGCCGTCGGGGCGGCCATCTTTGGCCGGCGGCCGGTGGCGGAAATCATGTTCAACAATCTGCTGGCCCTCTGCGGCGACGAACTGCACAATCAGGCCGGCAAATTCTATTATGCCAGCGGCGGCCAGGTCACGGTGCCGGCGGTCATCCGCACCTCGTCGTGGATGCGTATGGTTTCCGGTCCCCATCACTGCGGCGTGCTCGATGCCTGGATGCTCCATTCGCCGGGGCTGAAGGTGGTAGCGCCTTCCTGCGCCGCCGATGCCAAAGGGCTGCTCAAGGCCAGCATTCGCGACAGCGATCCGGTGGTCTTTGTGGAACATTCGGCCCTTTATTTTAAGGAAGGGCCGGTGCCTGTGGCCGACTACGTTCTGCCGCTGGGCCGGGCGGCCATCAAGCGCCGCGGCCGGGATGTGTCGGTTATCACCTATGGGGTGCTGGTGGATGACGCCCTCCAGGCGGCGACCGAACTGGCCCAACAGGGCATCGAGGTTGAGGTGGTCGATCTGCGGACCTTGAAACCGCTCGATGTCGAGACAATTCTGGACTCGGTCAGGCGAACCAGCCGGGTGGTGGTGGCGTATGAAGGTTACAAAACCGGCGGAGTAGGGGCCGAGATCGCCGCGCTGATCGCCGAAAATATCATTGAGTATCTGGATGGGCCGATTATCCGGGTGGCTCTGCCCGATGCGCCCCAACCGCACAATGCCAGCCTCTTGCAAGCCGCCACTGTGGGCCGGTCCGAAATCATCGCCGGGATCGAACGGGCCCTGGCCTGAGTTACAAGTAACAATGCACGTATGTGAATAAATATTGACAAACGTGAAAAAATGTACTATGATGTGAGTTGCAAATTTGTTACTTATTTTCACGTTTGTGAAAAATGAACCACGAACACGTCGAACTGCTGATGCAGGTGGCCAACTGGTATTATGAGGAGCGGCTCTGTCAGGAGGATATTGCCCGGCGGATTGGCCGCTCTCGTTCGATGGTTTCCCGGCTGCTACAGGAGGCCCGAGACGTGGGTATTGTGCAGATTCAAATTCGCAGCCCGTTCCTCAAAACGGCCGCCGAGCTTGAAAATCGGTTGTGCGCTACGTTTGGCCTGGCCAAAGCGGTGGTTTTGGCCGACCCGCCGGTTGATTACCCGCTCCTGATTCGGCGTTTAGGCGAGTTAGGGGCGCTCATTCTCTGCCAGCAGCTCCATGACAACCTAAAATTGGGGCTGATGTGGGGCACTACCATCTACGAAGTCGTCTGGGCGATGCCCACCCGGGCGCTGACCGGCTCGACGGTGATCCAGATGATCGGTACGGTCGGCCGCGGCAACCATCTGGTGGATGGACCGGAACTGGCCCGTTCCCTGGCCCACAAGCTCAATGCCGGTTACTGCTATTTACCCGCGCCAATCATTGTCGAAGATGAAGGCGTGGCCCAGTCATTCCGGCAACAACCGGCCATCGCCGAAGTGCTGGAGCAGGTACGCCAGGTTGACGTTGCCTTGTTGGGGATTGGTACTTCAGATGATTATTTCTCCTACCTGGAAGCAACGGGTTATGTCAAAAAAACCGATCTGGCCGCCGTCCGCAAGGCTGGGGCGGTTGGCAGTATTTTGGGTATTTTTATTGATCAGCATGGGCAGCCTCTGGATATTTCAATCAACCGGCGGGTGATTGGTTTTCAAGATATGGCGGCTTTGCGGTCAATTCCTTCAGTTATGGCCGTGGCGGGCGGGGTCAAAAAGGCGCCGGCCATTCGAGCGGCCTTGCGCGGCGGTTACCTGGATATTTTGATTACCGATACCATTACCGCGACGGCGGTGCTCGATCTGGCTGGCAATGGTCAAGAGGGTGACTATCAGTTTCATAACATCTCTAATGCTGAGGTAAAAATCTATGGCTGAATTGACCTCGATGGAACGGGTGATGCTGGCCCTGAAACGGCAGCAGCCGGACCGGGTGCCTCATTTTGAATGGTTGGTCAATCCGCGGGTGCGCCAGGCTTTGCTGCCGGGCTGCAAAACGCATCACGAATTTGCGGTGAAGATGGGCCACGACGCCATTTTAGTAGGGCCTCATTTCAAAAAAGAACAGCTCGGCCCTGATAGATTCCTGAGTGAGTGGGGTTTTACCTTTGAATACGGCATGGAGGAGCACGGCGTCGAAATTGAGGCGGAATGTCCCATCAAAACGATGGCTGACTTCAAGAATTTCACCCCGCCCGATCTGGACGCGCCCGGCCGCTATGATGAGATCGAGTGGGCCGTGCGTGAGTTCAAGGGCGACAAAGCGATTGGGGTCCATTTGAACGATGTTTTCTCCCTGCCCCGTTACCTGATGGGCATGAAAACCCTGCTTATGGCCATTGTGCTGGAGCCGGAGCTGGTCAAAGCTATGGTCGATATGTCGGTGGAGTACAACCTGGCCATGGCCCGGCGCATTGCCAAAATGGGCGTCGATTTTGTCCATACCGGGGATGATATTGCTTACAACAAGGGGCTGTTCATGTCCCGGCAGCATTTTGAAGAGCTGTTCTACCCCGGTTTCCGGCGGGTGATGGGGGGCTTCAAAGAACTTGGCTTTATGGTCATCAAGCATACCGACGGCAATCTCTGGAAAATCATGGACCTGCTGGTCGAATCCGGCATCGATTGCCTGGACCCGATCGATCCGCTGGCCGGCATGGACCTGGGTGAGGTCAAAGAGAAGGTTGGCCACCGGCTGGCCCTTAAAGGCAATGTGGACTGCACCCATCTGTTAAGCTTTGACCAGCCTGAAGCCGTGGTCGAGGCGACCAAGAAGGCGCTCCGCCAGGGTATGCCCGGCGGCGGCTATATTCTCTCTTCCAGCAACAGTATTCACGCCTCGGTCAAACCGGAAAACTACAAAGCAATGATGGATACCCTGAAAGAATACGGGCATTATCCGATGTCCTTGTAAATATGGCAAGACCTGACAGGTCGCTTCGCGGCGCAAGGCGACCTGTCAGCTCTTCACTGAATGACCAGTGGCTAAACGAACCAAAGGAGGTGACACAATGGACTATCTTATGGGTATTGACCTGGGCTCAACCAGCCTCAAGGCCATCATTTACGACCGTAACGGCAATGCCGTCGCCAGCGGCAGCAGCCCGACCAAAAAGTACAATCCCAATCCCGCTCACCCTGAATGGACGGTATGGCAGCCGGAGCAAATCTGGGGCGGCGCCGCGGCGGCCATCAAAACGGCCGTATCGCAGTTGGCCGACCCCAAAAGTATCAAAGGTGTCGCCGTCACCGGAATGGGTATGGACGCCGTCCCCGTCGACGAGCAGGGCCAGTGGCTCTACCCCTTCATCAGTTGGCACGACCCCCGCACGGCCCCCCAGCAGCAGTGGTGGATCGATCACATTGGTCCCGACAAAACTTTTTCCATTACCGGCTGGGCCATCTGGGGCTTCAACACCGCCCTCCGCATCTTGTGGATGGCCGAGCATGAGCCGGACATCCACGCCCGCACCGCCAAATGGCTGCTCATCGAAGATTTTTTGAACTATATGCTCTGCGGTCGCCAGGCTACCGACTACACCATGGCCTCCTGCACCCTCATGTTCGACCAGCGCCAGCTCGACTGGTCGGATGAAATTTTGCGGCTGGCGAATATCGAGCGACGGCTGCTGTGCAACTGCTATCCGAGCAGCACCTTTCTTGGGGAGGTCAGCCCGGCTGCGGCAGAGGCGACCGGGCTGGCGGCAGGAACGCCGGTGGTGCTGGGCGGCCACGACTTTTTGTGCGGCGCTCTGCCGGTGGGGGCGTTCAAGCCCGGCGTGGTGCTCGATGTGACTGGCACCTGGGAAATCGTGCTGACCGCCATCCGCGAGCCAATCCTGACCGCCCAGGCCCAACAGATGGGTATGACGGTCGAGTCGCACGTGGCCCGGGGGATGTATGCCGGCTGGGGCGGCGCGGTGGCCTCAGAGATGTTGGAATGGTATCGCAAAGAGTACGGGTTTGAAGCCAAACATAAAGCTGAGACTGGCGGCGGCGTGGATTGGGATTATTTGATGGCTCCGGCGGCCGAAGCGCCGGCCGGCGCCCGCGGCGTCATGTTCCTGCCCCATATGTCCGGGGCCGGCTGCCCGGTGGTCGATCCTCGCTCGCTGGGGTCCTTTGTGGGCTTGAGCAATTTTGCGACTCAGGGCGATATGCTCCGGGCGATCATCGAGGGGCTGGATTACCAATTCCTGGATATCGTTAAGGCGATGCAAAGTGGGTTGGGCGTCGATCCCGACCGGTTTGTGGCCGTTGGCGGCGCCGTGCGCAACAAATTCTGGATGCAAAACAAGGCCGATGTGGTAGGCCGGCCAATCGAAGTGCCGGAGGTGGAAGAGGCCACGCCGTTGGGCGCGGCCATTCTGGCCGGCATTGGAGTGGGACTGTACAAAGACGAACAGGATGCCTTTGACCATGTCTACAAACCTGGCCAGATTTATGAGCCAAACCCGCAATTAGCGCACAGGTATGCCGATTGGTTCAGTATCTACCGGGAACTTTACCCCACCCTCAAATCGGTCAGCCATCAATTGTTCGATCAATTTAGAAGTTGAAAGGAGATGTGTGGATGACAACGGCTGAAGCAAACATAACAACGGTTCAATCAGGCATCCTGGAACGCTGGGTCGGCTTTCACAACAAGCGGGTATTTGGCTGGACCTTGATTGCTCCGTGTCTGCTCTTCTTGTTGTTGGTTGGTCTATATCCAACTATTTACGTTTTTGCCCTCAGTTTCAGCAAATTCATTCCGGGTGAAGGCATGGAGTTTATCGGTTTAAACAACTATGTTCGGGCGCTCACTTCCCCGCGCTTTTGGCACGGCCTGGCTGTGACGGCCTGGTTTGCCGTTTTCGGCGTCGCGGTCCAGTTAGTGATCGGCTTTGTACTCGCCCTGTCCTTGCAAGCCATTGATGCCCGTCTTCGTAAGATCATCACCACCCTGTTTTTGATCCCCTTTATGATTACCCCGGCCGTAGTGGCCGTTCTCTGGCGATTGGTTTACCATCCTTCGGTTGGACCGCTAAATGCCACGTTGGCCTGGTTCGGCATCCAGGGGCCGGCCTGGGTCACATCTGATTTTGCGTTGGCCTCCCTGGTGGTGGCCGATATCTGGCAGTGGACCCCGTTTATGACCATTCTGCTCCTGGCCGGCCTGCAGAGTCTCTCCCAAGAGATTTACGAGGCGGCTTATGTTGATGGGGCCACTCAGTGGCAGGCGATCAAGGATATGACCCTGCCGCAGATGAAACCGTTTATTTTTCTGGCCGTCTTTCTGCGTTTTATCGATGCTTTTAAGCTGTTCGACCTCGTATTTGTCATCACCCACGGCGGCCCGGGCGACGTAACCGAAAGCATCTCCTATTTTACCTACGTCATCGGGTTTAAATATTTTGACCTGGGCATGGCTGCGGCCATGAGTGTGATCCAGTTGATTATCATTATCGTGGCTGGCAAGATTTTGCTATCCCAGTTGTCTCGGGTTGAAGAAACAACCCGGTCAGCCCCGTCAGCCCCTTAGGTTGTGATTACATTGTAAGTGGAGAAACCTGATGAAGACTAAGAACAAATTCCGCTGGGCTGCCTATGTTATCCTGGCTCTGGGCCTGCTCTGGACGTTGCTGCCGCTCTATTGGATGGTTATCACCTCGGTCAAACCCACCAGTGAGGTCTTTGCTGTGCCGCCCACCTTTTTCCCACACGAGATTAGTTGGGAGGGATTCCAAGAAGCCTGGACCCACGGTGGAGCTCGCGGTTTGAAGGATAGTGCCATTGTGGCTATGGGCACGCTGATCATCTCGGTAGTTTTAGGTGTGCCGGCGGCCTACGCTATCGCCCGTTTCAAGACCGGCGGCGCCGAACTGCCCTTTATGATTTTATCGTTTCGTTTTATGCCGCCCATCGCCCCAACGGTGGCCTTCTGGGTGCTGGCCACCTATACTGGCATTTATGACACCTATTGGGTGCTGATGCTGGTAAACAGTATGGCCAGCATTCCCTTTGTGGTCTGGATTATGAAAGGCTTTATCGAAGAGATTCCCTATGCCATCGAGGAAGCCGCCCAGGTCGATGGGGCCTCGTGGTTCCGGGTGATCATGGACCACGTGATGCCCCTGGCTGCGCCCGGCCTGGTGGCCGTCTCGTTGTTCGTCTGGATCTTCACCTGGAATGAGTTTCTGTTTGCCACCTTGCTGACCGGCCGCTTTATCCAACCCTTCCCCAAAGCTGTCCCCGGTATGACCGTGGGGGTCTATGAACCGCATTGGGGTGCGGTGATGGCGATGGGCATGATGGTAGTCTTGCCGATTATGTTGCTTGCTTTTTATATGCAGAAATACATTGTGCGGGGCATGAGCTACGGGGCCATTCGAGAATAGGGGAGCGCGGCCCACCTTTATCCCGCCGATAGTCCGACCTTGGGTTATGGCGCAATGGTCGATGAGGCGACCTGGGACTGAGTTTGCCACATCATCCCTCTGGAGAACTTCCTGGCTATGCTCGACGAGGCCAAACAGGTTGCTGGTATGCCGCCAAAATTACAGATCAGGTTAGCTCTATGTATGGCGACGTTCTCATTCGTAGCGGCTTGTGGCGCTTCTTCAATCGAAACGCCGGCAATATCATCAGAACTTACATTAGCAACAGCCGTTCAATCCAATCCGTCGCCAATCCGAACCGAAATTCGGCCCAAAGATGGGGCTGAAATGGTTTTTGTTCCGGCCGGTGAGTTTCTCATGGGAAGCAGCGAGGCCGAGGTCGAGCTGGCTAAAGCCGATTGCCCCCAATGCCCCGCCGACTGGTTTGACGACGAAATGCCGCAGCACCCCGTTTTTTTGCAGGCTTATTGGCTCGATAAATATGAAGTAACCAACCGGCAGTTCGCCGGCTTTATTGCCGCGGGTGGGTACAACCAACGGGAGCTTTGGACCGCCGAGGGGTGGCAGTGGAAGACTATCACCGAGCGGACCCAACCCAAATTCTGGACTGACCAGCGCTGGAACCACCCTGACTACCCGGTGGTTGGGGTGGTCTGGTTTGAAGCAGTAGCCTATTGCCGCTGGGCCGGCGCCCGGCTACCAACCGAGGCGGAGTGGGAACGGGCCGCCGGCTGGGACGCAGCCAAACAAGAAAAAACTATCTATCCCTGGGGCAATGGCTGGCACCCGGCCAGGGCAAATACGGTCGAGTCGGCGCTGGGGACGACCACACCGGCGGGTCACTACTGTCCGCAGGCCGCCAGTCCGGTCGGCGCCTGTGATATGGTGGGCAACGCCTGGGAATGGGTCAACACTATTTTCAGCCCCTATCCCTATCGCCCCGATGATGGTCGCGAAGATGTGGAAGCTCAGGGCACCCGCGCTCTGCGGGGTGGTTCATGGATCAACGAGCGAGACCGGGCCAGGGTCGCTTATCGTTTGCCGCCTTTCCCTGGCGATTTCATTCTCTTTGATCCCACCAATGGCTTCCGCTGCGCCATGACGGAGGAATAAAAAAGTATTAAGCTGGTGATGTTGCCCAATTGGAGGTGATGCCGATCAAATAAAATTCTTTGCTTAATTGGTCTACCGGGGAAAAATGGTTATTTAACCATTCACAGGTGATCACTCACAATTCACAATTCTCAAAGGAGAGACCAAAATGTCAGAGGCAAATAAAGCATTGGTTCGCCGCTACTATGAAGCGGCTATGAGCGATCTGGCCGGTATTGAAGATATCGTCACCGCTGATTATCATGATCACCACTTCCCACCCGATTTGCCCAAAGGGCCGGAAGGGGTCAAACAGTTCTTTACCGCCGTTTTGGGCAGTGTTTTCAGCGACATGAAAATCGAGCACGATTTCATGCTGGCGGACGGGGACAAAGTAGCCTGCTATTTTGCCCTACGGGCCAGGCACACCGGCGACTTTGCCGGTATTCCGGCTAAAGGCAACGAAATCCTCTGTCCGGCGGTCAGCACCTTCCGGGTCGAGGGCGGCAAATTGGCCGAAGGTTGGGAAATCTTTGACAGCGGCGATTTGCTGCGGCAGATGCAGGCGTAGTATAGTAGTAGCCACAGGAGGCTAAAAATGTTAAAAGTTATGGTAGCCCCACGACGGTATGTGCAGGGCGCAGGCGCTCTGGCTCAGCTTGGCAAATATGTTGCTCCGCTGGGTAAACGAGCTTTGGCCGCAATGGGACCAAACGTTAGCGGCCTCTTTGCTGAACCGGTGGCGCAGGCCCTCAAAGAAGCTAATATCGAGATGGTTCCGTTTGTGTTCTCGGGCGAGTGTGACCGGGGCCAGATTGGCCTGGGAGTTAAAAAAGCGGTCGCCGAGAAGTGCGACGTGGTCATTGGCGTGGGCGGCGGCAAAGCCATTGACCTGGCTAAGGCTGTTGCCTTTAACGCTGAGGTGCAGGCGCGCATGGTCTCCTTGCCGACCATCGCCAGCAACGATGCGCCCACCAGCGCGGCCACCGTTTATTACACCGAAGATGGGATTATGGATGGCTGGGACCTTTGGCCCTTCAACCCCGACCTGGTGCTGGTCGATAGCCAGATTGTGGTCAATGCCTCGGCTCGCTGGTTGATGTCCGGCGTGGCCGATGGGCTGGCCACCTGGTTAGAAGCCGAGGCTTCCTTTAAGAAACGGGCGCCCAACTTGGCCAACGCCCGGTATGGTCATGGCGTGGCTACCCTGGCGGCGATGAACCTGGCCCGCCTCTGTTACGACACGTTGCTGGAGTTCGCCCTGACGGCCAAGCTGGACTGCGAGAAACATGTGGTCACCCCGGCGGTAGAAAAGGTCATCGAGGCGAACACGCTCCACTCCGGCCTGGGCTTTGAGAGCGGGGGGGTGGCTTCGGCCCACGCCGTTGCCAACGGGTTAACGATGATGGAGGCCACCAAGCCTTACTCCCACGGGGAAAAGGTGGCCTTTGGCATCGCCACCCAATTGTGCCTGGACGAGGATATCGGTGATGAGGAGCGGCTCGATGTGATTGACTTCATGGTCGCTCTTGGCTTGCCGGTTACGTTTGAGGAGCTGGGCCTGGCTGATATTTCCGACAAGCAAGTGATGCAGTTGGCTGAGGCGTTCTGTGGAGAAGGATCGATTACCCATAACCACGTTTTCACTGTCACCCCGTATGATATGTATAGCGCCCTGATCGCCGCCGACGCCCTGGGCCACGAACGCCGCGAACTGGCCGGTTAAATTGGAGCCAACGGTTCACCAGTGATAATGATAATGGTTGGTTAGATAGTTTGCCAGTTGGCTGGTTGGTTGATGACTTATCCAACCAACCAGCTAACCAACCAACCAACTTTTTTACATAGGAGTATACTATGGCCGACTATCTTCTGGGAGTAGACAACGGCAGCACCGTCTCCAAAGCCGCTATTTTTGATTTGCAGGGCAACGAGATTCAGGTGACCAGCCGGACTAACGAGCTAAGTTATCCCCATCCCGGTTGGACCGAACGGGATATGGTCACCCTCTGGCCTAACACTGCCGCAGCCATCCGCGAGGCAATTGAAAAATCGGGCATCGACCCCAAACAGATCATCGGTATCGGTACCACCGGTCACGGCAACGGCATCTATTTGCTCGACAAGCAGGGCCAGCCGGTCTGGCCGGGCATTGCCTCGATGGATACGCGGGCCGCCGACATTGTCGAGGAGTGGTACGCCAGTGGGCTGCATCCGCAGGCTTTTGCCTACACGTTCCAGTCGTTCTGGCCAGGCCAACCCAATGCGCTGCTGGCCTGGTTCAAAAAGCACCGGCCGGATGTCTATGGGCGCATCGGCGCCATCTTGATGATCAAGGATTACATCAAATATCGCCTGACCGGAAAAATTTCCACCGATTACGCCGATTTCGGCGGCACCAGCCTGTTGGACATACCTCGAAAAAGCTATTCCAGGGCGTTATTGGAGTTGTTCGGCATCCCCGAAGTTTACGAGGCTCTGCCGAAGCCGCTGGAAAGTTTTGAAATTGCCGGTCACGTCACGCCGGAGGCGGCGGCGGAAACGGGTCTGGCCGCGGGGACGCCGGTGGTAGGCGGCGTCTTTGACGTGCAGGGATCGGCCCTGGGCGCTGGAGTTATTGACCCCGGCCAGGTCTGCATTGTGGCCGGCACCTGGAGCATCAACGAAATTGTCACCGCCGAGCCGCTAGCCGATCCAACGCTCTTTATGACCAATATTTATACCGTGCCCGGCCGCTGGGTGGCTATGGAAGCCAGCGCCACGTCGGCTACCAACCTGGAATGGTTTGTGAAGACCTTTTGCGCCGAAGAAAGGTTGCAGGCCAAAGAGCGCGGTATCTCGGTGTATGAAGTCTGCAACGAAATGGTGGCCAGTCTACCGCCGGGCGGCACCGACGTCATCTTTCACCCGTTCTTGTTCGGTTCCAACGTCCAGGCTACGGCTCGGGCCGGTTTTTACGGTGTGGCCGGCTGGCATACCAAAGCCCACCTGCTCCGGGCGTTGTACGAAGGTATTGTCTACGGCCATCTGAGCCACATCGAGAAGTTGCGGGCGGCCGGGGCCGAGATGGAGGTGGTCCGGTTGACCGGCGGCGGCTCGCGCAGCCCGGTCTGGACCCAGATTTTTGCCGACACGCTGCAACTGCCGATGGAGGTGACGGATGGCACCGAACTGGGCGCCCGCGGCGCAGCGATGAGCGCCGGTATTGGCGCCGGGGTTTACCGGGATCACGCCGACGCCGTGGCTCAGGCCGTCAAGCTGGCCCGGCGGCAGGAACCCAACCCCGAGGCGACTCCGTTTTACCTGGCCCGTTATGCCGAGTACCAGCGGCTCTTAGCGGCAATGCAGGAACCTTGGAATCACCTGAGCCGGTTAACTACTGTCCATTGACAACAGACCACTGATAACTGAGACAGAGGAGAACTAACTAAGTGACCAAACTAACCGACATCACCCATTTGATCAGTGATATGGACGGGGTGCTCTACCTGGGCGACGAACCAATGCCCCGGCTGCAAGAGTTTGTGGCCTTTTTGCGCCGGCAGGCTATCCCTTTTATCCTGGCCACCAACAACTCCAGCCGCACGCCCCAACAATATGTGGACAAGCTGGCCCGCATGGGGGTCGAGATTTTTCCCCATGAAATATTGACCTCCGGTCAGGCCACGGCCCGCTTTCTGGCCCGGCAATATCCGCCGGGCAGCCGGGTGCATGTTTTTGGGATGGCTTCACTAAAGCAAGTTATAACCGACGCCGGCTTTGTGCTGGCCGATGACGATGTGGCCGTGGTGGTCGCCAGCATCGACCGGGAAATCACCTATGAGAAACTCAAACGAGCGACGCAGCTCATTCGCGGCGGGGCGCGCTTTATCGCCACCAACCTTGACCCGACCGTACCGACTGAAGACGGCCTGGCCCCCGGCACCGGCTCGATGATTGCCGCGCTGCAAACCGCCAGTGGAGTCACGCCAACGGCTATCGGCAAGCCAGGGGCGGCCATGTTCGAGCTGGCTATGGAGCTGATGGGCGCCCAACCGGCAACTACGGCTATGATCGGCGACCGGTTGGACACCGATATCCTCGGCGCGCAGCGGGCCGGCTTGAAAACCATTTTCGTCCTGTCCGGCTCAAACAACCGGACCGAAGCCGAGCCTTACGCGCCCGATTTTATCTTTGACGACCTGGCCGCCCTGTTGG